>CALFWW010000025.1 GCA_937928575.1 uncultured Saprospiraceae bacterium
GAATATGAATTACTGAACAAGGAAGGTTGGTTTGTCTTAGAACATAACCCAAATCATAATTTTGAAAAACATCCGAATTTCGTAAAAGCAAGAAATTATGGAACGACCATCTTCAGCTTTTTTGAACATCAACAAGATTTAGAATAAACGAATAAAATGACCATAAAAACAGCATATCAAAAACTTGTCAAAGAACTCACCAACATCTATGATGAACGGGAAGCCAATAACATCGCTAGCATCATTTTCGAAGATGTTTTTGCGGTCAACAACACCAATCGGGAAACGGCTTTTGATGAGCATGAAAGGTTACAAAACATCATCGATCGCATGCTCAATCACGAACCGATGCAATACGTCATCGGTGAAGCTGATTTTTGGGGAATGAAATTCAAGGTGAATAAACACGTCCATATCCCAAGAGGAGAGACAGAAGAGTTGGTTGATTGGGTAAAAGATATTGTGAATGAAAATGGCCTTATCAAAAACATGATGGATATCGGTAGCGGAAGTGGAAATATTCCGATCGCATTAAAAAAAGAATTTCCTACTGTGCACGTAATCGGTTGTGATGTCACGGCTGAAGCAGTTGAAGTAGCCAGTCAAAATGCGGAATTGAATAACTTAGATGTGGACATGCAAATACTCGATATTTTGGATGAAGCTCAATGGTCCAAAATCCCCAAACAAGACATCGTCATCAGTAATCCTCCGTATATTCCTTTGAAAGAAAAAGAGTTGATGCCGGAACATGTTTTAGGATTCGAACCACCTGTTTCTCTTTTTGTACCGAATGAAGATCCACTCCGATTTTATAAAAAGATTGTAAAATTCGCCAAAGAAAAATTAACCCCTAATGGTTTTTTGTTTTTTGAAACCAATGAATTTAATGCGAATGATGTGTTAGAATTGTTGAAGGATAACGGGTTTCGGGATTGTGAATTGAGGCAGGATATGAGTGGGCGGGATCGTCGTGTTATGGGGCGAGTGTAGGGTGTTGTGTAGGTCGCAAATGTAGGTCGCAAATGGATACTCCATTTGCTTGGTGGTATGTCGTCCTTTCAGGACTTTGGGGTTTGTGGAGCATTTGAGGATTTGTAAATCTTTACTTCTTAATAAAATATACGTTTTTCAACTCTCAAGGCTTAAGAAACAATCGCAAGTAAATAGGTATTTACGAACTCTACGTACTCATGTACTACGATCATATTTTAAATTTTAAATTCGAAATCGACGATAGGAGATAAGAAAACCATTATACATTCGAATCGACTTTAGGAGATAAGAAAAATTAACTAATTTTAATCCATGGCAAAGAAAAATAAAAGAATCTTCTATTCAACAGATAAAGAACATGATTACTCTTTTGAAGATGAAGAAGACCAGGACGATACTCCTTCGAAACCAGATAAACAAAACCTTCGCGTTTTAATCGATCGCAAAAACAGAAGAGGGAAAGAAGCAACTCTAGTCACGGGCTATAAAGGCAACCCGCAAGTATTGGAGGAGTTGGGCAAATTATTGAAAAAGAAATGTGGCGTTGGTGGTTCCGTAAAAAACAATGAAATTATTATCCAAGGAAATCACCGTGATAAAATTGTAGATATCTTGATCAAGGAAGGGTATACGAATACAAAAAAATCAGGTGGTTGATTTTTTAGTAATAAGTAGTAAGTAGTAAGTAAAAAAGTCTTTCAGACTTTTCGCTTCTTCCAATTATAGTTAATCATCCGTAAAATCAAATAGCCCAATCCACCCATCTCATATTCCGAATTCGACAAAATAACAACTGCCGTATTTGTCTCTTTTACCAATCCAATGAAAGAACGGTGTCCGGAAGTCGTTCCAGAATGAATAACAGAATTATAAAAGCGTTTATGCTTTGTGGTATGCCAACCACTTGCGATAGAAGTGTTTTTCGTAATCTTAGTTGCAACCGCTGGATGGTGAGTCTGATAAAGCAAATTAGATAATGGATCATTACTTTGTTCCAAATTCGCTTTTGCAAATAACAATAGATCTTCTAAATTCGACTTCAAACCCAGTGAGCCACCAAACGAACTGTACGTCCATGGTGCTACTTCTTTCCCAGCAATCGAATAACCTTTTGCCAATGCTCTGTTATCAAAAATCTGGATGCTCGTATTTTTCATTCCAAGAGGAGCAAACAAGTACTCATTCAAAACCGTTTCAAATGGCTTTTGCAAATGTTGTTCAATCGCGATTTCCAATAAGGCATAGTTGACATGAGAATAATTATATTCCAATTTCTTCGACGGGAAACATGGACAATCTTGATAAAACCGAATTAAATCTGCTTTTTTGTAATTTGCGTACGGATTGTTAGCATCTTTTTCTCGTACTCCAAATTCTAGTGGCATTCTGGGAAGACAGGTCGTGTGTTGCACTAAATCCTGAATCGTGATAAAATCCGTTTGTGGATTTCCCAATTTCGGTCCTAAATAGTGGTTTAAAGAACTATCAGGATGCATCAAACCTTTATCGTATAAAATTTCAATAAGAGAAGCAGTAAAAATTTTCGTGCTTCCACCTAATTCGAATTTTGTTTGTGGAGTAGGAGGGACTTCATTGATTTTGTCGATAGATCCGTATTCTAAAATATACGTTGAGTCACCTATCACAATACCAATCATCCATCCTGGAGTTCGCTCGAAAGTGATGTCGGTATCGTACTGGATAATTTTATCAATTTCAACACTGATATCTTCCGTGTTTTGACTATTGATATTTCCAAGAAAAAAGAATAGGAAAACGAATAATGTGAGTGATCTCATTTTTTGTTTGACATGTAGATTTAGTGATACTATAAGTTGATGCTTTTTAAAGCGATTGTCAATTAGAAAAGTGGGTATTTCATTCGAATATTGCTGAAATCTTTACATTTTCTTTCCTTTTAACGCATCCTTAATATTTAAGTCCATGGCTTTATGTGCGATTGGTGAGGTATATTCATTCAATGCTTCCATCGCCTGGTTGATGGCATCTTTATCATCTCCCTGAATCGTGGTGTTTAATGCTTCGGCAAAGTCCTTGGTTTTTGCCTTTTCCTCATCGGTCAAGATATGATCATTTTGTGCTAAAAAACGAAGCGTAGATTTATATACATTGTTACCTTCATTCCTCGATTCCAACAATACACGCGCGTTCATATCACTTTCTGCATTTTTTATTGAATCTAATAACATCAGTGCCATTTCTTCTTCTGATAAACCATAGGAAGATTTGATTTCAATTTCCTGCTCTACATTGGAACGCAACTCTTTTGCTTTTACGGTCAAAATTCCATCTGCATTTAAAATGAATTGAATTTCGATTTTCGGCAAACCCATTGGCATCGGTGGAATTCCTTTGAGGATAAATTCTCCTAATTTTCGGTTATGCTCGATCAAATCACGCTCTCCTTGATAGACGGCTATTTTCAAATTCGTTTGTCCATCAACAGAAGTGGTGTAATTTCTACCGGCTCTTGCAGGTACTTTGTTATTTCTTGGAATAATGGTATCCATTAAACCACCAACCGTTTCAATACCCAATGATAAAGGCGTGATATCCAATAACAATAAGTCTTTCTGATTTCCAGCTAATACATCGGCTTGAATCGCAGCACCTAATGCCACTACTTCATCGGGATCTAAAGAATTGTTGACTGGTTTCCCAAAAAACGAACCGACACTTTCGTTAACCAATGGCACTCTGGTTGATCCACCAACCATTACAACATGATCAATCGCAGCTTTATCCAGCTTCGCATCCTTCAATGCCATTTTGCAACTGTCAATGGTCTTTTCCACTAATGGCTGGATCAAGTCCTGAAAGGTCTTTTTATCAATCGAATATTCAACACCATCTAAAGTAGCACTAAAGCTATCAGTTGTACTTAATTGTTTTTTAGCTCGCTCTGCCATCAATCGCAATGACTGACCAAAGGATTTATCACTCGCAATTTTTGCTTCGTCAATCTTATTTTTTTCAATCCAATAATTGACAATGGCACGATCAAAATCATCTCCACCTAAAAACGTATCTCCATTAGTTGACAAAACTTCAAAGATACCAATGTGGATTTTCAAAATAGAAATATCAAAAGTACCACCACCTAAATCATACACGGCTATTGTTTGTTCGATTTCTGCATCTTGTCCAATTCCATAAGCAAGAGAAGCGGCCGTAGGTTCGTTGACAATTCGAAGTACATCCAAACCAGCCAGCTTACCCGCATCACGAGTAGCTTGTCGTTGCGCATCATTGAAATATGCAGGAACCGTAATGACCGCCTTACTCACCTTTGCATCCAATTCTTTTTCTATCCGTTTTTTGAGTTCTTTTAAAATTTCAGCAGACAGTTCAATAGGCGTATAATATTTTTCACCCACTTTTATTTTGACCAAACTCTCCGTGTCATCATCAATAATAGAATAGCTAAATAATTCTTTGACTTTATCAACATCCCCATAGGATTTCCCCATCAATCGTTTGACCGAAAATATAGTGTTGGAAGGATCAGAAATTAGTTTTTCTTTGGCAGCATCACCGACTAATATATCCTCTTTTGAAAAGTGAATTATTGAAGGCACCAACGCTTCTTTATTGCTTCCTTTTATCGCAACTGCTTTACCATCTTTGATATACGCTACCAAACTATTAGTCGTGCCCAAATCGATTCCGATGATTACATCCGATTCTTTCTCGACATCACCTTCCTTCATGTTTATTGAAATCTTTGCCATTTTCTCTTTTCGTAATTTTTAGTTCAAGTTCAGTGCAAATATAACAGATATTCCTGTGATTAAGTTTTTGATAAAATGAACTTGATATTGAATTAAATCTTTACAAATTCAGTTGAAGTTCTTAGACATCCATTCACTTGAGAAAGTCGACCTTTTTTTGCAATTTGCAGCAGCTCATTTTAAAAGCAAACATGGAATTTATACCCAAGGATATTTACGAGAAATTAGAGTTCAACAAAGTCATCGTTTTATTGCAAAATGAATGTCTTGGTGAAACAGCCAAAGAGAAATTGAGTAGGCTTCGACCGGACACGTTGAAGTTCATGATCGAAAAACGATTGCTGGAAACGCATGAGATGAAGGAGGGGTTTGACAACAATGAAAACTTTCCTTTTTCGGCGTATAAAGACATTTCCAAAGATGTCAAAATGCTTGAAGTAATAGATTATGTGCTTCCGATTGAAGGATTGCAACGCATCAATAATATCCTTCGAGTGGTCGGTGAAATCTACCGCTTCTTCAATCAAGACCGACAAGAATCAAAACCTACTTTATTTGAATTAATTAGAGACAAAGAGTTCAACAAAAGCTTGATGATCTCCATCGACAAAGTAATAGATGAAGAGGGGAGAATCAAACCAAACGCCTCTCCTGAATTGCTAGCCATTTCAAAATCCAAGTCCCGCCGAATCCAAGATCTAGATAAGGTTTTTAGAAAACTAATTATTGAATATCGTCAACGAGGTTGGTTGAAAGATACGGTTGAAAGTTTCAGAAATGGACGACGGGTTTTGACCGTTCCTTCTGAGCACAAAAGAAAGATTCGCGGTATCATTCACGATGAATCGACGACTGGAAAAACCGCTTTTATCGAACCTGAAGCCATCATTGAAATCAACAATGACATCTTTGATTTGGAGACAGAAGAGAAGCGAGAAATTTATCGGATTCTAAAAGACTTGAGTACGGTGCTTCGTCCTTACATCCCATTGTTAAAAACTTATCAAGAATTATTGGTTCATTTTGATATCATTCGTACTAAGGCAGTTTTAGCTCGTCGGATGGATGCACATATGCCCAAATTAGTCGATGGTGCTAAATTGAATCTCACAAAAGCATACCACCCACTTTTGTTTTTGAAAAATAAAGCGGTGTCTGCGAAGACGGTTCCCTTTGATTTGGAAATGAAAAAGGACAATCGGATTTTGATGTTGTCTGGTCCAAATGCAGGTGGTAAGTCCATCACCATGAAGACGGTCGGTTTGGTTCAACTAATGGTTCAATCTGGACTATTGATACCCGCTGATCCTGAATCAGAAGTGGGTATTTTTGAAAATATATTTGCAGACATTGGAGATCAACAATCATTGGAAGATGACTTGAGTACGTATAGTTCTCGATTGCAAAACATGAAAGGGTTTTTGGAAAAAGCGGATGAGAAGACCATGATTTTGATTGATGAGTTTGGGTCCGGAACAGATCCAGTAATTGGTGGAGCGATTGCAGAAGCGATTTTGAAGGAATTGAATGAGCGCAAAGTTTTTGGTGTCATCACCACTCATTATTCCAATCTTAAAACCTTCGCATTTCAAACAAAGGGAATACTAAATGGCTCCATGAATTTTGACAAAGCCAATCTAAAACCTACCTATGAGATGATTGTAGGAAGACCTGGTAGTTCATATGCTTTTGAGATTGCGCATAAAACTGGATTGCAAGAGACGGTTTTAGATTACGCCAAGAATCGAGCAGGTAAAAGTGAAAAGGCAGTCGATGAATTATTGATGGATTTGCAACAAGACAAGAAAGAGTTGATGGCCAAAGTGGAAAAGATGATGGGTAAAGAACGAAAGTTGGAATCACTCATCAAGAATTATGAAACCCTCCACAAAGATCTTGAATATAAGCGCAAGAAGCAGAAGATGATTCAAAAGGAATCGAATCTCCAACAAGTTGCACGCGATAATAAAGAATTGGAAAAACTGATTCGTGAAATTCGCGAAAGTAATAATTTAGAAAAAGCTAAAGAACTTGCCAAAAAAGTACGCACGGAAAGAAAGAAGCTGACAGAAGAAGTAGCCGAAATACAAGAGGAAGTTTATCACAAAGAAGAAGTACGAAAAGTAGAACAGCGACCGATTGTTGTTGGTGATTTTGTCAAATTAAAAACGGGTGGAGGAGAAGGTCAGGTAAAATCGATCAAGAAAAATAAAGTCCAAGTCCAAGCAGGTATTTTACAAATTACTGCCCACATCAGAGATTTAGAATTGACCCGTGAACCCCTTCCAATTAAACCTACCAAAAGTATCAATATCGATGATGTGAAAACCAACTACGCCATCGAATCTAAAATCGATATCCGCGGAATGCGTTATGAAGAGGCTTTACAAACTATTGAAACTTTAATTGATCAAGCCCTCATGTCTTCTGTGGAGATGATTGAGATTGTCCATGGAAAAGGAAATGGTACGTTGCGAAAAGCGGTCAAGAAGAAGTTGAAAGAGTTTAAAGGGATTGAGAAAATTTGGCATCCTGAGGGGAATGATGGGGTTACTTTTGTTAATTTTTAGGGTTGAAGGAAGGTAGGGATGCTCCCAACCTTGGGGGATTATATCACCCCTTTGGGGTTGTGGGGTGGCTTGGAGTTCGAATTTTCCGAGTTTGCGAAGTCTTTAAGGAATCGTAAATTTAATGGTATAAATATCACCTTACTTCAGAGCTCCAAAGGAGCATAAGCACCAAAAATGGGCGACGCCCATTTAAAAAGTAGGTTATCTCGTCCGCTCCAAAGGAGCATAAGCATTCACAATTAGTAGGTAATTCGCTTTCGACCCGTTGGGCCTTCGTCAAACACATCACTAGCAAGAGGCGTTGCCTCTTGCTAGTGATTGCGCTCCTTTGGAGCTCTTATACAGATTGAACCCCAAAATAGCGGTTATCTATGAGAAAAATTTATCGATATCTGCGTTGAAAAGCCCTGTCTGCTTGGCGCAGTCAGGCAGGCTCACCGTAACTAAGGCTATGTTTACGTTTTTCGCCTTAATCTCAATAAATTTTTCCTCCATATAATTTGCAAGCCCTTTTGTAGTACAAGCCAGC
>CALFWW010000026.1 GCA_937928575.1 uncultured Saprospiraceae bacterium
TATCCAATGTTTTTAATATCCTAAATGGCAATTATGATCGGGAAGGTGGTATGATGTTTCCAAGTCCTGCCATTGATCCAATCACCTTTAGTCCAAAAAAAGGAAGACCTAAACATCCGTCAGTACCTTTATCGCGTGTAAGAAAATTACCAAAATATCTTGGAGAAACCCCATCGTCTTCACTCTCTGAAGAAATTGAAACGGAAGGTGATGGTCAAATCAGAGCGTTGGTTTGCATTGCAGGAAATCCAGTATTGTCGGTACCAAATGGTAAGCGAGTAGAGAAGGCCTTTGAAAAATTGGAATTCATGGTTTGCTCCGATATTTACTTGACAGAAACCAGTAGACATGCTGACATTATTTTTCCCGCAACCAGTGGGTTAGAAATCTCACAATACGATGTTACCTTTTTGAATTTGGCCGTTAGAAATATTGCCAAGTATTCTCCACCTATGTTTCCCAAAAAAGGAAATGTAAAACACGATTGGGAAATTTTGGCGGAACTAACTGCAAGATTGAAAGGAGAAAAAAATCCAGGAACAACTCCTGAAATGATGTTAGACATGGCACTTCAAATGGGTAACTATGCGAAGGATGGAATCACATTGAAAAAACTAAAGGAACATCCACACGGCATCGACTTAGGTCCTCTTAAACCATGTCTCATGAATCGAATCCAAATGGATGATGACACCATTCAGCTTGCTCCAACTATTTATTTAGAAGACTTAAAAAGATTGGAAGTAGCTATCAATAGTAAATTTTCCAACAATAATTTTCCATTTCAAATGATTGGGCGCAGAGTACTTCGTCAACACAATACCTGGACACACAACGCACACATTCTATCCAAGGGTAAAAATGAATGTACTTTACTAATTCATCCAAATGATGCATTCAACTTAAATATTATTTCAGGAGAATTTGTAGCTGTCAAATCAAGAGTCGGGCAAATCAATGTAGAAGCGGAAGTATCTGATGAAATTATGGAGGGTGTCGTGAGTTTACCTCAAGGTTTTGGCGCTGGAAAAAATTCTAACATGAAAATTGCAGTCGCACAGAATAGTGTCAGCATCAATGATTTGACTGATGATATGCGAGTAGATACGTTGACTGGTAATGCTGCTTTGAATGGAGTTCGGGTAACTGTTGGAAAAATAGTAAGTCAGTAAATTTAAAAATTAAAACTTATCAACACGATTATGAAAAACACGTTATTATCTATCGCTACTATATTGTTACTATTCAGTTGTGGAGCTTCAACTTATGAGAAAAAGGATTTGTATGGTCATTGGAAAGCTCCTACTTGGGAATTCGTTTTTAATGAAGATGGAACGTGCGAGGTCGGTAAAGCAGGTGAATTTCCCGAAGGCAAATGGACTTATCGAACTTTCGGAAACACCTTAGAAATTTCTCAGAATGGAAAAGTTTTTCTTTCTGGTCTCACTATCAAAGGAATTCAAAATGATGAACTTATTTTAGAATTTCGGCATTTAATCAACAAAAGTGATCAAATGGATGAGCATGTGATTTTGAAACGCGTTAAGTAAGGAATTTAAAATTTATAATAATTTTCGCGTATTGGCGCAGCCAACACTTGAATTTAAAATAGGAACTTGTTTAGTGAGTACGCGTGGAATACATCTTGATTTATAACACATAAGACTTAAAGCGACAAGTTGCAAAACACAAAGAGCACGTATTTTAACACAAAGCAGTTGGTTTAATCCAAAACTTTGTTTTTTTACATAAGTTCTACACGTCTGACGCTGACATAATAACAATAAGATGGTAAATTCTTAAATCGTCGAATTTTGAACCCTCTCTTTCGGCGGCTAAAAGGCCGCCGCTACAATAAATACGAGTGTTGGAGAACTTTAGGTTTTAAAATTAAAACTTGACCGTGCCACCGTGCCACTTTTAATTTCAAAACACTTCTTTTTCGTACAGTCTGACACATGCGCTTACGCCACTAGATCATATTTTAATTCTTCATTCAGACTGACGAAAGGAGGTGATAAAATAATTTTAAATCGTTTAATGAAAAATTTTTGATTAGGTCTTTAAGGTTTTATTCTTGCCTACTCTTTCACTTCATTATACTTCGCCTTTTTACGTCGATTCAAAATGCCTCGAATCCAAATCGGAATAATAATCGCACCTGCAATCAAGTAGAAATAAAAAGTAAATAATCGCCAGATAAATGCAATGATATTACTGACTGTTTTGTTGTCGACATAATCTGAAATGAAACCATTAAACAACAACTCCGCTACACCAGCACTTCCCGGGGTTGGACTAAAAGCCATCACAATATACATCACCTCTAATCTGGCATACAACAGAAATTGGGTCCAAAAATCTGTCGAAATCGTGGTAACAAATCCTACTAACAAACAACTCAACAACAAAAATCTACAAGACCATGCTATTGCGGTCGTTAAGAAACCACCGAGATGATACATCACTCCTTTGGTTCTAATTTCTTTAGAAGCAATAATAATTTCATCTCCTAATGTAACAGCACGTTTACGAAAGCGTCGTAACCATTTTATTTTAGTGAAAGCAACCAACATTCGTTTTATCGCAACAGGCTTGAAAAATAAACCATAGAAAAATAAAAACCCATAGGCAAACATCGCAGGATAGGCGACGAATGCTGTTCTACCCCACCCATCCAACTCTGCAAATGAAGTTGCATCTGGTCGAATCATTGAAAAATCAAAAATGAAGAACAATAAGGTAAGACTGGAAATAAAAAAGAAAGTATCCAGGACGATGGTGTAAATAACAATTGCAGATGTTTTTGCCGTTGACAATTTTTCTTGAGACAACACAAAAAGTGCAACTGCCGAACCACCCACACTCGTTGGTGATACGGCACTACTAAATTCCCAAATAAAAATAAGTTGAACACATTTCATCCAACCGAATTCTCCATCAGATAAAATCCTCAATCGAGTCGCATAAGCCAGATGTCTGATAATTAATAGAAACAGAGAAGCAGCAATCCAAAATAACAAATGGTTGTTCCAATCGATATTCTTGAAATCATCGATTTTAAAATCTTTCATCAATAGGTACAACACAACCCCTATCCCAATCAAAACTGGGATAATGATCCGGGAAAGTCTTATGGATTTGAGGACTTCCTGTTGTTCCTCCGTAAAATCATTTTCGTTTTCTTCAGTCACTGATTTCTAGCAGATTAATAACCAAAGGTATTTTAATTATGGCATAATATAACAAGAAATCGTCCTATAAAGTTGTATGGTTCTTTTACTATGTGATAAAAGCGATTTACTGTGGAGATTAGAGCCACATAGGTATTAAGTGATAAAATAATTAGCTCATTCTTGAGTTCAACTTAAAATTAGTCCGTATATTTACAGTACAGCCGCTCCCCGCTAATCCCTTAAATTTGCCCGAACGATTTTAATAGACTCAAGATAAGCCTCCACCTTATTATTTAACTCTTTTTTTAATTACTAAGCGTACCACCTTATGCAGAACGTGGAGCAAGAAACTGATATATACTATCAGAAAATCGCAAACATATTGTCATGTCCGTTAACAAATGGGGAAATGACTTATTCAAATGATGCGCATCGTATTCAGCAATTTATCTCCAATCTAAAAGATACTCAGGAGCTGGACATTGCTATTCGTCATGGTTTTTTTAATGCTGCTAACAACGCATTTTTCCCAATCATTGATCATGTCATTGTATTGTTACCTGAGGCATGTTTTCATAGCATAGATGATTATTCCACCAACACTAAAACTTTAGAGGTCAAACAATTTTATGAGAATTACGGTTGGAATAAAGATAAGAATGAAGAATATAATGATGAAGCGTTGTATGTTGACAGTCGAGACATTTCGCAAAAATATCACACGACTACAACTGAACGAGCAGCGAAACATTTACAGCCTTCCGGAAAGTATATGTTAGATGTTGCATGTGGTCCTATTTATCAACCCGACTATCAAGCGTTTTCTAAAAATTTCGAAAAACGGATTTGTATAGATATATCTATGGCGGCACTCCAATTGACCAAAAAACATATTGGAGTTGATCGGGGTATTTTTATACTCGGAGATATTACCAATTTGCCACTTAAGAATAATTTATGTGATAACGTTGTTAGTTTTCATACCATCTATCACGTTCCAAAAGAAAATCAACAAAAAGCGGTCGAGGAATTAATACGAGTTTGTAAGAATGATCGAGATGTGATCATTGCTTATAATTGGGCATGGCATAGTTGGTTGATGAACTTAATTTTATTACCCAAAAAAGTATATAATGGTTTTAAGCGCTTTTATCAGATGTATCTAAAAAGTAAAGAGAAAAGTAAGCAGGATCTTTATTTTTATGCATATCCACCAAGTTGGTTTGAGAAGCAGTTTGGTAACAATAAACACACTGAGATATCATTTCATTGTCTGCAAAGTTTGCACAAAGACTTTATCCGATTTTATATCCACAAATGGTTATTTGGCGAAAAAATATTGGATGGAATTCTAAACTTAGAAAAGAATTACAACAAGTGGCTCGGAAAAAATGGCGCCTATCCATTAATCGTAATTCGGAAGAAAAAGAAAACAGGAATTGTTGAGATTAATGCACCGATGATAGAAGGAAATCAATTATAAAAAGCTTACCACAAATTCTCAATGTCCTTTGGCTCATAGGTATGATTCCGTTCATCGAAATAACTATCTCCTTCCGCTTCATTTCTCTTTAATTTCAAGGTATTTCCTTTTATCAATCGGGTCAACAAAGCTAATGGAAAAAGGAAAACGAAGAAGATAACAGATAATAAAATCCTCGCATTGATGTAACCCAAAACTTCTGCAATCTTCATCCACACCCAGGTAATTTTCTCTGCAAAGAAATTGGAAAACACACCCAACACACCAATGACCGCTGCTGCAATTGTCACATTCGGCCATTTGAAGATTAAGGACAATATCAACAAACCCGTAACGATTACCAAGATCGCTTCGATCGATTTTTCTCTCGTTATTTTCATCTTAGAATAAAGTATAGATAAATGGTGCAACCGCTGATCCACCACCAATTACGATCAGAACTCCAATTAATAATAATATGATAATGATGGGCGCCAGCCAAAACTTTTTGCGCTCCGCCATAAATTTGAATAGGTCTTTTAGAAAATCCATTCTGGTTATATTTTTTAGTTCTGAGTCGTTTTTTATTAATGCAAAGTTAGGGTATTCTTTTTGGCTTTGCTTGTATTTTTTCTATTTATTAGTAAGCATGTTGTATTTGGTTTAAGCTTTTGCACCTTTGGTGCTTGCTCTCGTTTCGTATTTATTTAACCAAGTGCGTTGCACTTGGTTGATGCTTTTGCACCTTTGGTGCTTGCTCTCGTTTCGTATTTATTTAACCAAGTGCGTTGCACTTGGTTGGTGCTTTTGCACCTGTGGTGCTTGCTCTTGTTTCGTATTTTACCAAGCGTGTTGCACTTGGTTGGTGCTTTTGCACCTGTGGTGCTTGCTCTTGTTTCGTATTTTACCAAGCGTGTTGCACTTGGTTGGTGCTTTTACACCTGTGGTGCTGCTCTTGTTTCGTATTTTACCAAGCGTGTTGCACTTGGTTGGTGCTTTTGCACCTGTGGTGCTACTCTTGTTTCGTATTTAACCAAGTGCGTTGCACTTGGTTAATGCTTTTTGCACCTTTTGGTGCTTCTCTTGTTTCTTGTCCGCAGGACGTAATGCTTCTTTATTTTTCTTTCAAATATTCAAATAAAATATCGGCAGCTAATGCATGTCCTTTTGGTGTCCAATGTCCTTCTTCCAAATACAATTCTTCGATATTTTGATTTCGATTGACCATCTCATCTGTAAAAGACTTGTATGCTACCCCATTTGTTTCACAGTAGTTTTTGAAAAATGATTCTGGTCCTCTCAACTTGTTGGCTGTTTTCAATTCTTTCATGTCATTTTCATGCGGAATATAGAAAGTGTGAAATTCGACACTATCTTTTTCAAGTTCACTTTGTAAATTATCAAGAATCAAATTGGTGAAGTCATTTGCATCTTTGTTTTCAAAATCTTCCTCATATGCAATGACGTGTGCAGGCATCATGACTGTCACCACAAAACTTTTGACCAGTGAAAACAAGTGAGAATTTCTACTAAACCAACGATAGACTTTAGATTTGGAAATTGATTTTTTACGACTGTAAAAAGCAGCATCAAATTTTTTCTCTTTCAATGTTGTGCTACCATTTCGCTCATAATAATATTCTCTGAAATTATCTTGAAGGTCATTGAAATGAGACATGTAAATCACAACGTCGGGTTTCACTTCTTCCTTGAAAACTTTATAGTACTTCAATGCATAATCCGTTCCTTTACCAGGTGTTCCACAATTAACTATTTGCACACCATTTGATTTTAACTTGTCTTGTAGTTGGTAGGCAAAAGTTTCATGATCATTGACACCAATTCCATAAGTAAACGAGTCACCAATCAGCATCACTGTTTTGTTATAATTCGCGGCCTTATCTTTTGATGTGATTCTTCTTGCACTTGCATCATTGGTGTAGGTATAATTGTACACACCTGGATATAAGTAAAAACCTTCTTGATTTGGCACTGGTAGTAATCCTAAATCTTTATGATTTGAGAACTGTTGTGTTCCTAATTTTTGTGGAAAAAGAAATCGCAAAGCCACCTCTCCTATTGCACACGCAATTAGAATCGAGAATAACATCATCCCGAAATTCTGAAAAAATTTTTTCATCCTATTTTTACCTCCGTTCACTTTTCGATTAGTGTCTACTTTGTTAGTAATATTAGAATGAGGCGCTGTTCGGTAATTTAGGTTGTAAGGTTTCTTTAAATTCTGTTCCATATTAATCTAAAACAAATTGTTCTTGCCATTTGTCCTTTTCTTGCCATTCAGGTTGTTTGGTTTTTTCAAACAAATAATTCCCGATAACAAGGAAGTCCATTTCTGTTCGCATGAAGCAGCGATAAGCATCTTCAGGCGTGCAAACAATCGGTTCTCCGCGCACATTAAAACTTGTATTGACTAACACACTGCAGCCGGTAGCCGCTTTAAAGGAAGACAAAAGTTCATGATACCTAGGGTTGGTATCTTTGTGCACAGTTTGAATTCTCGCTGAGAAATCAATATGGGTAATTGCAGGCAAATCTGATCTCAAGTAGTACAGTTTTTCCTTGATAGGTAGATCATCGTAATTCGCTGGCAATTCGTTTCTTCTTTTTTCTACTACATCTTGAACGAGTAGCATATAGGG
>CALFWW010000027.1 GCA_937928575.1 uncultured Saprospiraceae bacterium
ATCTTCGTTAGAAAGCCCTGTCTGCTTGGCGCAGTCAGGCAGGCTCGCCGTAACTAAGGCTATGTCTACGTTTTCTGCCTTGATCTCGAAAAATTTTCCTTCCAAATATATCCGCACTTTTAGACTACAATTTGTATAACAAGTGAGGCTAAATTATTTTTAAAAAAAGGAAATAAATATGTTTATCCTGATACAATGGTTATTTGTGGTGAACTTAAGAAATCTACAGAAACACAGGAAGCAATCTCTAATCCCACATTAATTGTTGAAGTGTTATCAAAATCAACAATTGAATATGATAAAGGTGATAAGTTTTATTTTTACCGTCTAATACCTTCATTGCAAGAATATGTTTTAATTGAACAAGATAGACACGTAGTCGAAGTTTATTATAAAAAAAGCAAAAATGATCTTTGGAGTATTTTAAGGTATGAAGGCATGGGTCAAACAATATTGCCGCAATCATTAGGTGTTAAAATTAATATGGCTGATTTATATTTTGATATTGAAATGGGCTAATTACTTACTATAGACAATATTATTTTATTTCTTTTAAGATTCGAAATAAAATAATGATGATGTCAAAACCATTCTTGTCGTTTAAAAAAAAAATAATTGCGATTTCTCTTCTTTTCCTTCCTCTCTTTTTTTACAATCAGTCTTGTAGGTGGTCAACCTCCACAAACAAACGAACTCAAAATCCTCTCCTGGAATATTTATATGCTCCCTGCTTTTCCTATGATGAAAGGGCAAGTCAAAAGAGCACATGGAATCGTAGCAGTTTTAAAACAAAGTGATTACGATGTGATTTGTTTTCAGGAAGCATTTAATAAGAAAGCGAAAAGAATTATTGAAGAAGGATTAAGCGAAGCATTTCCATATCAAGTCAATACTTTCAAGAAAGGTTTTACACTAAAAGCCAATAGCGGATTGTGGATTGTAAGTAAATATCCAATAGAGAAAATTGCAGAGATTGAATTTAGCGCTAAAAAAGGCTTTGATGCACAATCAAAAAAAGGAGCAATATTATTTGAAATGAATTCTCCGATGAAATTACAATTCATCAGTACACATATGCAATCAGGAGAAGGTGGTGGACGCGATGATATTCGTTTGTCTCAAAGTACGCAAATAGTGGAGGAGTTAATTAAACCATATTGTAACAATGAAATCCCATTATTATTTGTCGGAGATTGGAATACAAAAGCGAATTCTTCATTCGATAATGCTGCCCTGAAATCATTACTGGGCACAACAAGATCAAGTGACGAATTTATGGAAATTACTTGGCCTTCTGATAGTTATGGCGATGGAGCGACACATCGAATATATGATTTAATTATGATAAGAGATGTTCAAAGCGATATCACGGATTTCAAATGCTGCATTCCAAATTTGAAATATAAATGGAAGAAAAGTAAGGACGATTTAGCAGATCATCTGCCTGTTGAGGCGCTCTTGAAGTTTTGAGAGATTTTGAAAGGAATGAGAAATTGAAAGAGGAGTACATGCACTAGCGAGCTCATGTACTCCTCTCTCAAACGCTCAATCTGCTCAAAGGCTTAATTAGACGGTAACCAACTCCCCCTTAGGCATAAATTTCTCATTGTAATCAACAATACTTTGACGTACAATGCGCATTGCCATTTCTCTATCTTGGAAGTCTTCTACGATTACTTTTTTGTTTTCTAATTTCTTGTAATCTTCAAAGAAGTTTTGTAATTCTCTGAAAAAATGACGTGGTAATTGGTGGACATCTTTGATATGATTAACACTCATGTCATTGGCAGCAACTGCGATAATTTTATCATCCATCTCATCACCATCAATCATTCTCATAACACCAATTACACGAGATTCTACGATGCAAAGTGGTTGAATATCGATTTGAGATAAAACTACAATATCTAGTGGATCATCATCATCACAATAGGTGCGAGGAATAAAACCGTAATTGGCTGGATAATATACGGAAGAATAGAGTACACGGTCCATTTTCAATAAACCACTGTCTTTATCTAATTCATATTTCGCTTTTGTATTCTTTGGGATTTCAATAATTCCATTCACAAATTCAGGTGCTTTTTCACCTATAGATACGTCATGCCACGGATTCATAATGTTTAATTGTTAAAAGGCTAAAAAAATATGTTTACAAGCGTGTGAGGGATTGCCTACATTAGACGGCAATATAAGACATTAAGTAACAAGTAAAAATTAGACCAAATTCGTTTGAGCCTAACCTGTAAAGTGAATTATAAGGTAGATTAGGGGCTAAGCAAAATCTAATATTGTGGTAGGTTATACGGCAGTTCATTCTGATAGTCCTCCTGAATGAGAAGGAAAATTATTTAAATTGAGAAAAAACTAAAATAAAATGGATGACAAAAATTTCAACTTAAACCAAAAAATTCATCGACTTTGATAAGTCATTAATTATCATGAGGTTAGAGAAAATCTCGCATTTTTAGCTAATTCGCTTCAAAATCCCATTAAGTAAATCTTTGATAAAGAATAGCTGATAAATGGAAGCCCTTGCTTTAGAATAGAATGCCTTGCTGTTGCTAGCGTAACCAGTGGATAGCTTACATTTGAAAGTGGTTATCGTATCTTCATCCGTAAAAGAAATTCGTGGAATTCTGAAGATATCAGTAGATGGGGTTAATATGCCAGGATAATTGGTAAACGCCATTTGGTAATTCTCCTGCTTTAAATTTTCGATCATCGCAGCATTGTAGGCGCCAAAAGGAAAAGCAAAATACTCAATCTCATATCCTAATACATTTTCTAAAACATGCTTGGATTCTACCACTTCAAATTCAATCATATCCATATTTTTCAAATTATCACGATGGTGAAAACAACCATGAGATTGGACAAAATGATGTGCTTTTATCAACTGTTCAAGATGCTTCCAGTCCATCATTTTATCTGAAGGAAGTAAATCGAATTCATATGTTTCTTTCAACTTTTTCCGCTTCCTTTCACCGATTACTAAAGTTGGAATAAAGAAGGTTGCTTTCCAATTGTATTTGTCCAAAATCGGTACCGCATATTTATATTGAGAATAAAACCCATTGTCAAAAGTGATACAAAAAGTTTTGTCATCGAATTGATTTCTTTTATAAGCAGTCTCTGCATCTTCTAGAGAAATGCAAGTGTATCCATTGTTGTGAAGATACGCTAAATGCTCCTCAAATGCTTGAATAGAAATATTATTACTACCAGTAGGTGTTCGATTTTTGGTAAAAAAACCATTATACATCAGTATGGGAATTCCTAGTTTCATTAATGAGTATTTTCTCGGTTGTGCAAAATCAGTTTTACTTATAAAGTAAAACAATATATTTACAGATCGTAGGGAAAAGTAGTTGAATTATCGTAAATTGAAATAGCTTCCTCAAAAAGATGATTCAACTGGCAGGCAAAAATATAAGACTAGTTGATTCAAAGATAGTAAAAATCATTTTTGAAAAAAAATGGAAACCTACCTTTAATTTAAAATGAACGCATATTAATTGTTTGCTATTAATTTTCTACCTCATTTCGTTGTTATCAAATTTCAAAAAAATCCGGATATACAAAGGAAAATAGTCTTCAAAATGGGTGTCAAATTCAAGTATTAAATCGATTCAGCTTTCAATATGTTAGAGGTCTAATTACAGGTCTAAATTATGAGTAAAATGTATTCATTCGATATCGCATTAGTTCCACCTATGTGCCTTTCAACTATCTGATTGCCAGCAGTTAATGTATCGGGAGTCTATTCTTTTTAGAAGTTTAATCTTCAATGTTTCAGGTTGTTTGAAGGTCATTTTAGGCAGTAGATCCGGTAATTAAATCATTTGTTTTTCCGGAAAATATTTACATATAATCTAGATGTCCAAAAAATGGAGTGATGACTTGATTTGTTGTGATTCTACTGATAAATCTCAGTCTAAATTTGAGAATGTTAAGGTTATCATAATCTCAACGAAGCATGGTCTAAAAGTCAATTCTGTTACTTAAAATCTAGTCGCAAACTTAATTTTCAACTGATATTTTAGCTACATGAAACTTAAAAAATCAATCTTCTTTTTGCGCTGTATTGAAAATTAATTTTTAATCTTCATAGTTGCGTCAGGGTAGTAGCTTTTTGCATGAATATTGTTATATCAACATATCTTTCTCTATACGACATGCCTTCGTTCCATTCTAGTGCATGCTCGTAAAAGCTTTCAAAAAAAAATAAAGATTATTACAATACCTCCAAAGATCTCAGTAGCTCTCAGCAAAATATGCGCGAACCCCAATACGTTCTCTTCTTTCAATGAATTATGATAAGAAAACTAAATTCCTAAACCGCCTTGCAAATTTTCGCTTCCAATAGAAAAGTCTCGCGAAAGGTATTCATCAAATTTTTTATAAGTAAAGAAACGATCTTAAAGGTTTTTATTTCAACATATTTGGCAAAAACCATATGGCATCGAACTTGTATTAAAGCAATGGTAATCCCATCAAATTTTTCAAAAACCTCGCACCAACATAACCATTTTATTAGCGCGACCAAGTCGGTTCTAACCAAACCAAGGATTGCGCAAAGTTTTGAAATACATAACACAATGAAAATAAAAAATGCAATCCTCATTTGCTTATTTAGCATTACTGCGACCAGTCTGTTCGCTGCATTCCCAACTCATATTCAATATTTATCACATACTGCACACGTTGATACTGCTTTACATACCAACAAGCTCGCTTTAGATATGGTAACTGTATCCGATATTGGCAACTGTTCCAATTTATTAGAATGGACCACACTAGCGGAAAAAAATTGCTACAGCTTTGTCATTATGAAAAGTGTAGACAATTTCAATTATACTTCAATCGGAAGCGTACTTGGAAATGGAACAACCAATGAAAGCCATCAATACGATTTCGTGGATGACCATGCAAGTCCAAATAATTATTATAGAATCGATCAATTCGATTATAAAGGAGGTGTAATTAGTTCAGAAATTCTGATCATGTCTTCTACTTGTGGGCACAACTTGCCAGCTACAATTATTGAAGAAATTTATCCAAATCCTTTATTGGAAAATGAATTAGCGATCCGCGTTTATCAAAACAACAAGACCGCTGAAACAGTACAATTGACGGATCAATTCGGTAAAGTAATCATCGAAAAAAACATCCAGTTAAACCAGGGTAAAAACATACTTCGTCTAAACGTCAACAAAATTATATCAGGTACTTACTTCATCAAAGTGGGTTCCGCAAGTGAAAAGTTTAGGAAGTAAAACAAATTTGGGATTAATAAATTGTTCTATAACTCAAAAGCCGACTGAATTGATTACTCAGCCGGTTTTTTTTATTTACAAATTAAAGACAAAGATTTCGTCCTAATTTCCTATTTTTCGCCCCTGATGAAGGCACAGTATCTTATATTTATTTTATTAATTGGTTGGACCTATCTTTCTTCTGCTCAAGAAGCAGCATTGTCGCCACGTATTGCAAGCTATGATATTGATTTGGTGGCGGATATCAAAGAGAAAAAAATTAGGGCAGACGAAATTTTGACATGGAAAAATCCAGGTTCCTCACCCGTTCAGACCCTTCAATTTCATTTGTATTACAATGCCTTCAAAAATACCAATTCTACTTTTATGAAAGAGAGAGGTTTGCTTAGTTTACTGAATCCGTCTGAAGATGGAGAATGCGGTTGGGCATACCTCAATATCAATGAAATGAAAGATGAAGCAGGAAATGATTTGACGAGTTCCATGAAATTTATCCAACCAGATGATGACAATGAAAAAGATCAAACGGTTTTGGAAGTAACTTTGGTGACACCTGTTCAGCCGGGAGAAACCATTAAAGTATTTTTAAATTGGGAATCCAAAATTCCTCAAGTCATGCCACGTACGGGTTACAACAAAGAGTTTTATTTCATGGCCCAATGGTTTCCGAAAGTAGGCGTCTACGAAACTAAAGGGATGAGGGGAGCGGAAGCAGATGGTTGGAATTGTCATCAATATCATTCTTCAGGAGAATATTATGCTGATTTTGGAAATTATAAAGTAAGTATGACCGTGCCTAGTAATTATGTTGTTGGGTCATCTGGAGAATTGGTGGAGAAAAAAGAAATAGGGGAGCAGACCAAATGGACGTATCAAGTCGATGATGTTATCGATTTTACCTGGACGATGTCACCACATTTTGTCGTAGCTGAAAAACAATGGAAACACGTTCATATCAAGTTGTTGACTTATCCAGAACATGTCAATTTTCAAGAAGTCTATCTAAAGACAGCTGTCAACGCACTTTCTTATTTGGATGAACACCTCGGTAAATATCCATATCCGACGTTGACGATTGTAGATCCACCTATTCATGGAATTTTTACCGGTGGGATGGAATATCCAACCTTGATTTCAACTTTCGGATTCAGTTTTATACCCGAAGGAATCAAAATTGCAGAAACTTTAATTGTCCATGAATTTGTCCATCAATATTTTATGCAAATGGTGGCTACCCATGAAGTCGAGGAGCCGTGGATGGATGAAGGATTTACTACTTATTGGGAAGGTAAAATTATGGATCATTTTGAAGGAGCGGATCGCTCTGCTGTTAATTTTTGTGGTGTGAAAATTGGGAATGCTCAATACAATCGAGCAGAATTTTTAGGTTCAGGAAAAACACAAGTTGCACCGGGGAATACCATGAGTTGGAAATTCAAACACGGTGGTTACGGAGACATCGCTTACAATAAAACGGCGATGTGGTTGAAAACCTTAGAAGGTTTGGTAGGAATAGAAACCATGAATGAATTGATGCGCACTTATTTTGAAAGATGGAAATTCAAACATCTACATGGACAGGATTTTATCGATATCGTCAATGAAGTGGTTACTAAAAATCATGGCGATAAATTTGGTGAAAATATGGATTGGTTTTTCGATCAAGTATTGTATGGAACACAGGCTTGTGATTACAAAGTAGCTTCCATCAACAATCGAAAAAAAACGGGTGCAGCTGGTTTTATCGATAATTTAGAAGATTGCGATCGACAAGAAATGAATGAAAATATCATCGAATCCTCCGTTATCCTCAATCGAATCGGTGATATGACTTTGCCGATTGAAGTGAAAATAAATTTTGATGATGGTACAAGTGTGTTGAAAGAATGGAGTGGTGTAGAAAGAACCCATGAATTCACATTTGAAGGCACCCGAAATATCGTCAGTGCTGAGATTGATCCAGCGCATAAAATTGACATGGATACCAATTTAGTCAACAATAGTCTTACAGTAGAAAAACAAACAACAGGAATCAGAAAATATTTGGTCAAATTTGTCGTATCGATGCAACACATCATGCAAAGTCTGACCACATTTATATAAACAGC
>CALFWW010000028.1 GCA_937928575.1 uncultured Saprospiraceae bacterium
ATTAGTTGGGTATGCAACCAGATACCTTCATCATCAATTCCATTTTCAGGATCGTACTGACAGTCATCGATTACTTTCCATGTTCTTAAGATCTTGTAACATGCTGTTGGATCATTGAATAAAAACTCATCGTGATATCCAATATGTAAGCTGGCACAATCATCTTCCTCTCCTATCAATTCTGGCTCACCAGTATTCGCTGGATCTGTAATTGTATTGTCAGATTGGAAATTCTCACATGTTAAATCTACATCAGCTGGCCAGTCGATATCATCATCATCGCCTACTATTTCATCTCCTGTAAACGTCGCAATCGCTGTCTTGTAAACATTAATCAATTGGGTACAGCTTGTTGAACTTCCTCCATTCGTATCATGTGCTGTCCAAGTTCTTACAATCGTTCCTTCGCCACACAAGTCTAAATCCCCTTCATCAACTATCGTAATTTCTATGTTACCACAATTATCTGTTGCTGGATAAAAACCAATCATGTCGCCATTGTAGAAAGTTGGGTAACCATCTTCTTCATTTGGACTTACCTCATTTGGATACGTATTGGCGTTACAATTCAAGTCTTTGTTTGGTGGACAGGTGATGTGTGGTCCGATCTTATCTTGTACCTCTACATTCACCATGCATTCGCCAAATCCACTTCCATCAAACACTCTGAATCTAACCATCAAATCAGGATTGCCGACATCTGCACAATCGAAGATTACACAATCTGTAAATGGCATGTTATCATCCATACGCTTGATTAAAATAATCAAATCATCTGCACAGTTGTCGTAACTGCCATCATCAATGGTTGCTGCACATAACTGACCCAGACCATCTGTTCCAACTGATACTACGGTGTTTTGATCACAAACTGCGACTGGCGCTGTATCGTCTGCTACAAAAATAGTTGTTGTACATTCATCCGATCCGTTTCCACATTCATCTACTGCTATGTAAGTAATGGTGGTCGATCCTACGACGTGTATAACATCACCTGCACTTGCCACACTTCCATCTTCCAAAAATACCGTATAGGTTGGATTATCGGAACAGGCATCGGTTACCGTTGGTGCTGGTATGGTGAAATCTGCTTCACAACTAAATCCATTGCTGGATAAAGTAATTGTTTCTTCACATGTTACTACCGGTGCTGCATTGTCCGTGATCGTGATGAACTGATCTACGACATCATGTATCTCTCCGCTACACCAATCAAATACCGTCCAGGTTCTGATGATTTTCTTGGAACCATCACATAAACCATTGCCTTGAATTTCAAGATCAGTGTAAGAAGAAATATACTTACATACTTTTCCGATTATAAAGGTATTTTCTCCATCTATTTCGATGCTTGGATAACCCGTATCTCCTGGATCTGTAGATGGGTTGTTGTCATTATCGCATTGTAGTTCCATATCTACCGGGAAGTTGACCACTCCTGGTCTGATTCTGGCTACGACTTGAGTACAAGCCTCACTTTCATTTCCACAACAATCTACTACCGTCCAGGTTCTTAACAACATCCCTCCGCATTCATCAGCAGGATCACTTTCTATATCTGCTCCTGATGTAAAGGCAAAGTTCGTAACGGTTAAAGTTCCGCCTGTCTGACCTACTACAGATATCGCTGTAAATGACAGGATTGTTCCGGCTTCTACCTCCAATTCTGTAATAGAACCACTCTGTGCATTTAAAATTCCTCCCGTTTGGGCAGTGACGACTCCTGATAATTCCGTTAAAACTTGGCCAGCTTCTGTACCCGCTGCTGCTGTTGAAGCAAATTCATAATCAAACGAAACGGTTCCTCCTACTTCAAAAGTAATGGAGGAGGAAGTTACAGTTTGTGTATTTCCTGACGTTATATCTTCAATCGCATCTCCAATCACTGACATACTTTCTCCATCCGCACTGAAATTGACCGTTCCTGCTCCGCCTCCTAAATTTCCAGTACTCCAATTGGCTGAACCAAACATGCCTCTGAATCCGACCATCTGTGTTCCTTCCAGTATAACATTTGTATCCGTATAGGTAAAACTTTCTTCTGGGAAATCAGCACAACAATTATCCATTGGTATTGGATAATCATCTGGCCATACTGGCTTCAAATCTCCACCACAGAACACTTCTTTGGTTGGAGGACATACAAGTATTGGTTTTAAATTATCTTCTGCTATTAAAGTTCCCCAACAACGATTACCCGAACATAAGTGTTCTACGGAAACCGTGTAAGATCCTTTTTCTGTTACGGTTATTGTACCATCCAGATTTGGCATAATTTCTAATCCCGTACTATCATTTACAATTGAAACAACTGCATAGCTACTCAAATCGTATGCTGCTGATTTTACAAACACACCAACCGGAATTGTAGATGAACAATTCTCATCTAGTGAAACTACGGTTGTGGTTTTACAAGCAAGTGTTTGATCCACTTCCACTAATACTGCTGTGCTACTTGTTTGTTCACATCCATTTGCATCTACTTGTAATACGGTGATCATTCCATTTTCTTCTCCTGCATCCCAAGTAATCGTTGCTTGTGCACCGGTTGAAGCAACTAATGTTCCACCAACGACTGTCCAGGTATAAGTACTTGCTGCATCAACTGGCTCTAAGGTGTAGTCCGCTGTTTCATCCGGACAGACACTTAAGTCACCGAGTATGGTTACAGGTGCTGGGGTCGGATTCAAGACTAACATTACGGGTGTTCTTTCAGAAGTTCCGCAATCATCGCATTCGCAATCAACCCAGTACGTATACGTTCCTGTATTGTTAGCATTTACTAATCCATCTACAATCGGATCGTATTCAGTTCCTATAAATAATTCTGTACCTCCAAATTGTTCTGCATACCATACTGGATCACAACCTGGTTCGCACGTTGCACTCATGACCGTACTGGAACTACCAATACCTGCACATGCACTTCCTGCTACCACTGGATCTGCCATCAAGACTTCTGCACCTGCTCCAATAACAAAAGTTTCTACAAAAGTACACTCGGCCATATCCGCATAACGAATCGTCACACTATGAGAACCTGCACACAATCCTGTAAATGTATTGTTTGTAGTATATGGACCACCATATAAACTGTATTCTAATGTTTCTGCTGAAGTTGCATTGATGGTTACTGTTCCATCGCAATCGTCTAGGCAAATCTCATTGGTTGTAATGACTTCGTCTACGGTAAGTGGGTTGGCCATTAGTACTTCGATTCCTTCTAAAATTGCTGAACATGAAATTCCATTTACCGATGTAGAAATTACTTCTACACTATAAGTTCCTACTGCGAGGCCAGTAAATATATTCGGGTTCGTATCTGTTGTTGAATCTAATATTGTTCCTGATGCTGTTGATCCTTCATATAAATTAATGACATAAGGAGAGATCGCACTAAATGCTCCAACTGATATCATACCATCCATTGCTCCAGGGCAAGTTTCATTGGTTACACCATCATAGTCAATACTTGGAACAGGTACATTTGTTATAACTCCAAAACAAGTTGAAGTACATCCAAGTGCATCTGTAACTGTAATGTTATAAACACCTTTTGCTAAACCTTCTACTGTTGAAGTGGTTGCTCCAGTATCCCAAGCAAAAGTATAGCCTCCATTTCCTCCCACTGCTGAGACTGATGCAACACCATCTGATTCTCCTGCACATGTTGGCATAATTTCAACGACCTCACAAATCAAAGGATCTGGTTCTGTAATAATTACTTCACAAGTTGTCACACAACCTAATACGTCTGTAACGGTGACTCTATGTGTGCCTCCTGTTAGAGAAGTTGCTGTTTCAGTCATTTCACCATTATCCCAAACATAAGCATACCCCCCATTTCCTCCTATGGCAGTTACGGTTGCAACTCCATTGGCATCACCATTACATACTGCAGGAGCATCTTCTACTGCACTACATGTTAAAGGATCTGGCTCTGTAATGGTTACATCACAAACTACCGTACAACCCAATGCATCTGTAATCGTTACGGTATGTAATCCTGCTGTTAGGTTAGTAGCTGTAGCTCCTGATTCTGTATTATCCCATAAGTAGAAATATCCACCATTACCACCTTCAGCAGTAACCGTTGCTATCCCGTTGGCCTGACCATTACAAACAGCTGGAGCATCTTCAACTGCATTACAAGTCAATACCTCTGGTTCTGTTATGGTTACTTCACAGCTTGTGTTACAACCGTCTGAATCTGTAACCGTTACCGTATGTAAACCAGCTGTTAGCATTGTAGCTATTGATGTAGTTTCTCCATTATCCCAAAGATACATATATGGTGCTGTCCCCATTACTCCAGATGCTGTAGCTGAACCATTCATTTCACCAAAACAAACAACTGGGCTGGTCGCCATTGCAGTACAACTTAGATTACCAGGCTGGGAAATAGTGACCATACACATTGTGGTACAATTATTTGCATCTGTTACTGTTGCCGTGTGGGCACCAGCACTGAGCATTGTCGCAGACATGGTCGTTTCTCCATTATCCCATAAATACATATATGGACCAACTCCTCCGGCAGCAGAAGCTGTTGCTCCTCCATTTGCACTTCCACAAACAGCAGGATTGTCTTCTATTGTGCTACATGTTAATGCAGTTGGTTCTGTTATCATTACACTGCAACTTGTTGTACAGCCATTTGCGTCTGTAACCGTTGCTGTTTGCATTCCTGCTGGTAGCATGATTGCTGTTGCAGTGGTTTCTCCACTTCCCCATGCAAATGTATATGGACCCGTTCCTTCCGTTGGAGTAACAGTCGCTGAACCATTGGATTCTCCATTACATAACACTGCACTTACTAATACTGCAGTACATGTTAATGCTGTTGGTTCTGTTATCATTATGCTACAATTAGTTGTACAGTCATTTGCGTCTGTAACTGTAACTGTTTGCATTCCTGCGGATAACATGGTTGCTGTTGCGGTTGTCTCCCCATTACCCCAAGCATAGGTAAATGGCCCTGTTCCTCCGGCTGGAGTCACGGTCGCTGAACCATTGGACTCTCCATTACATTGTACTTGTGAATTTACCATAATGGAGCACGTTAATTCTAAAGGGACTGTGATCACAACCTCATCTGTACAACACGATCCTTCACCACATTCTGTTATTGCATAATAAGTAGTTGTTGCACTTGGTGTTACATTCAGTGGGTTTGTAGTTGACACGGTTGTGCCTTCAATATCATTTAAATCAGTGACCCAAGCTACAAAAGTACAAGTGCCAGGTTCTGAATAATTTGGCGTATATGTTACGCAATTTGAAGT
Source organism: uncultured Saprospiraceae bacterium (assembly GCA_937928575.1). Taxonomy (GTDB): domain Bacteria; phylum Bacteroidota; class Bacteroidia; order Chitinophagales; family Saprospiraceae; genus CALDGQ01. The sequence goes on from CALFWW010000028.1 coordinate 5,286, forward strand.
TGTAGCTGCAGCTGGAACTACTCCATTTGGAAATGCAGGATCAAAATAAGCTACTGTTCCATCTTCATTTTCTATTCCTTGACCAGCAGTATCCGTACCACCATCTGATTGGCAATCAATACAGTTTATAGTAACACTTCCATCAGGACAAATAATAATTTGACCAGTGACAGTTTCTCCTCCTCCAAAATGAGCGATCCCTTGATAATCTGCAACAAAACAAGTTTGTGTTCCAATTGTTGCAGGGTAACTACAGATTGTCCCGCTAGTGGCATCGGTTGGATTTAAATCATCCCAAAATAAAGCGATGATCGCGTTGGGATCCGTTGCAGAAGGAAATACATCTTCACTGAAATCAGTCTCATCAACACACGTGAACGTTACATAACCATTAGAACCTATACAAACATCGGTGTATTGGACACCAAAAAATTCAAAATTAAAACCTAAAGGTATTGGACCTGAGCCAGCATCATCCCCTAAACCTAAGTCTGCACAATCTGCAAGGTTGTCTGGTGCAACTGTGCAAGAACCAGCTGCAGAAGTTGTCACTGTATAATTTACAAATTCCGGTGGTGTAACATTACCCAAAGTAGCAGTTAAGGTTACCATGTCTCCTGGGCAAATAGTTTGATCTGCACCTGCATTGACCGCTCCTTCTGGACAAACACAATCTAGCGTAGAAGGATCTGCATCTATTGTAAAAATACAAGTAACATCATCAATACTAGTCAATGTAGTTGTTACAATACCACCAGCAACTGGGAATGGTCCATAAGTGTAGGTACCATTTGCAGTAATATCAGCTTGTGCAGTACCATCAATATCCACCGTAAATCCTGATGGATTGGTACATCCAATATCTGTAACTATAAGATCAAAGAAAAACATTGTTTCATCACCTTTGGCACAAGTCAAGTCTGTTATTGCAACAGGAGCTGCACAAACAGCAACTTCCTCTAAACAAAATCCTACATCCGCAGCTGATCCATCAAAATCATAAACCTGAATTAACAACTGATCTCCAGGACACCAACCAGTCAACGTTCCGTTGAAAAATGTACCAGGAGAATTATCTAATGTCACAAGTGCCCCACAAGCCGAAGTACCATCATAAACACATATCCCAGGACCACCTGCACCATCATCAAATTGAATTGCATTCATTGTTGCTGTGAGAGTATACCAAGCATCAATTCCGGCGCTTGCATTACAACCTTCACCACTATCTGTATAGTTTCCATTGACCCAACTGACTGCATCACTATTACCTCCATCAATACAACCTTCTAACATTGCAACTGGAAGCGGTGTTGCTTCTGCGCAATTGTCACCAGGTAATGGCAAGATACAAGAGCCATCGTCGATTGATGCACAAGGATTAAAATTTGTAGCGGTCGGATCATTACAACCTATGATACCTGTCGCACCATTTGCTTGATCTCCGATTGCGACAGAAGCCATATTGTTTCCATCATCACAATCAATTGTTTCTAAATCACCAGTAACATCTGCTACGACACATCCATCTTGAGGACCATCAACTATCGTCACCTCAAGGATATGTCCATTCCACGTATCTCCGAAAGTATCGCAACCAGTAAAGTCAATAGTTGTCCCATTGTCAACACATCCAGTCCAGCTATCTGTAGGACCAAGTGGTGCGGGAATACCCAGTAAGTCGGAAACTAAGGTAGGTACACCTCCGATTACTAAGGTCGCATCCCATTGCACCTCATTTGAAAAGCTGCCAATCGTCGTAAATTCAATTGTTACTTTTGTTTGATTAGCCGCGCAGGTTACCACGATACAAGTACCATCATCTAAAGAAGCACATGGATCAAAGTTTTCTGCAGCAGCATCTGTACAACCCATGATTGGCATGACACAATCAAATACAGGTAAGTTTACGATAAATTCTTCATTAGAAGTTTCACAAGAAGTTGTGACAGAAACATCCGGTTCTACATCTACATTCTGACCTCCAAATTCAAGAACGGTACAACCATCTTGAGTTCCGCAACCATTTACGGAACCATCCTCAGAAATGATAACATTGAAAAATCCACCATTCCAGTCATCTCCGAAACTATCGTAACCAGTGAATACTAATGTGTTCCCATTCGTTACACAATAAGGACCTTCCATTGTTGGAGTAGGACTCGTAGCATAAGTACCAGCTGGTTTACAATCAATCACCGCTCCAGTCGTTTGGTCGACTAATTCCCATCCAACTTCATTTCCAAAGGAGGTATGAAAAATTTCAAGTGATATTTCTGTTTGACCAGTAGGACATTGGGCAAAAGCACTATTGCAAGCAAATGCTAACAACACTACTACAAATGTAATGTATCTTTTCATGAGTTAATTTTTTAAGAACTTAGTAACAGATATGTATTCGAACAAATTTTACATTCTTATTTGCATCCACACAAATAGTAATAACGAAGCAAAAGAATCGCTTCGTTTTATTTGCAAAGACTTACAAAGGGTGATAAAGAAAGTGTGATTAGCTTTTTAATCTCGTCTCTTTTAAATCAAATAATGAGATGTGAAAGGAATGATCACGATGCTTAATTAATTTCTAATTAGCAGAATGAATCGTTCCTTTTTGATAAATCGGGATGCGGGTTAAATCGAGGATTGGGTGGGTGTAATAAAAAGCAGGTGAACTACTTAAATACATATTAAAGATAACACTAATTTATTTTTTAAAAAACAATATTGTTTGCTTACCAAAACGTCGGGACAAATGTAGCAATAATAAATACTATTATATTTTTATTAAATCTATAATAGATTGATTATGAAGTATTTATATAATTATATTGAAAAACATGAAAATAGGTATGCTAAAATATAATTTTTAAAATACCATAAAAAAGGTATGCTAAAAAAGATTTAATTGATCGATAATATGCCTTTTTGTACTCTTATTTCTTACCAAAAAAGAATGAAATTCGCGTACAAGTTTGTAGGTCGATAATAAAAATCAAGATAAAGGGTGTGAAGCATACTTTTTGGCGTTTCTCATGTAGTATAATTTTAAAATATGCGTAATCTTTTATTGAATTTGTTGGTTAAATTATGCAGGATTTTTATGGATTCCTTTTTCTTAGAAAACAATATCCCAATTTATCAACAAAATAATGCTAGATAAATTATATTCGTAAAGTAATATTGAAACTTCGCTACCATTACACCTTATTATATGTAAAACGAATTAGCTTTATTATTTTGTTTTCTTTTAGTAAAATTTCCGTTACCCACAAACCTTTAAGTTAGCCCATGCCAGATTTTTTACCATTATTTCCTTTGAAAATTGTTGTTTTTCCAAATGAAAAATTGAATCTCCATATTTTCGAACCACGTTACAAGCAATTGATTCGAGAATGCGAAAACAATAATATCACTTTTGGTATTCCAGCTTTTATTGATAACAAGATTATGGATTTTGGAACTGAGATAGAATTGCTGAGTGTTGAAAAAAAATATGAAAGTGGCGAAATGGATGTAAAGACAAGAGGTTTAGGAATCTTCAAAATTCATGAATTTTATTCTGTTGCTCCAAATAAATTATACTCAGGTGCCGATATTCAAAGAATTGAAGACAACTCGCTTGGTATACCTGAAAAAGCGGAAAAATTGCTTGAATTTCTTAAAGAGCTTTTCCGTATTCTAAATATTGATAAATCACTTCCACAAAGTTCGGAGTCCTTTAGGACATATGCGATCGCTCATCATGTTGGCTTCTCGGTTGAACAAGAATATGAATTTTTAAAAATTCCGGAAGAGTCTACAAGACAAGATTTCATGTTTGATCATTTACAAAAAATGATTCCAGTTGTTAAGGAAATGGAACGCCTACGTCAACGCGTACAGATGAATGGTCATTACAAAAATGTCATCCCACCAGAAATTTAGTTTTCAAAACACATCCATGAATAGCATAAGTGATCGAAATGAATTTTCGTACTTTTTCCTCTTACTCAAAAGGTTAGGATTTGTTTTATTTTTATTCACGCTGACAAGGTTGGCTTTTTACTTTTTCAATCAGCATTTATTGAATGTCCAGTCTTTCACTGAATTACTTTCTTATTTATTTTTTGGCTGGCGATTCGATATTGCTGCGCTCACTTACATCAATCTACTTTTTATTTTGATGAGTTTAATTCCATTTTCGTTTAGAGATAATAAATGGTATAAGAAAATTCAACATCTTGTTTACGTAATTATTAATGGACTGGCATTTGCGTTGGAATTTGGAGACATTGGCTACTTTCAATTTGCATTTAGGAGAGTCAATCGGAGTGATTTTGAAATGTTGGGGACCGTTCAAAATACGACTGGAAATATTATTTTTGATTTTTGGTATTTATTAGCGTTCGCGATTTTGTTTGCGTTTTTGCTGTTCTTATTCGTTTGGAAGTCTGAAGTTTATGAAAATCGAATAACGACTCCATTTATCCAAGCACTTATATTTTTAGGAAGTATTTTTTTGTGTGTTGCAAGTGCCAGAGGAGGTATACAAAATCGTCCAGTGATGCCGCTTACTGCCGCAAAATATGCAAAAGATATGGCCAATATGCCGTTGGTAACGAATGCAAGTTTGGGACTTCTTTTTTCAGTTCAACAAAGATACTTGGATGCCAAAAATTATTTTCCACAATCGAAAGTCGATCAACTATTTCCTATTGTTCAACAATTTCAGCCTAGCGAACCATTTAAAAATGAGAATGTAGTTGTTATCATTCTGGAAAGTTTTGGGAAAGAATATATTGGTCATTTCAATGAGTATGAAGGTAACACTCCATTTTTAGATTCATTAATAAAACAAGGTACTTACATTAAACAAACTTACTCCAACGGATCCCGATCTACAGAAGGGATGGTTGCCATTTCTGCCGGCATTCCCTCATTGATGGAAGACCCATTAATGTTTTCGGCTTATCAAGGAAATCGGGTGGATGGTACTGCGGCTTTGTTGAAGAAAAAAGGTTATCATACTTCGTTTTATCATGGTGCAAATGAGGGTTCGATGGAGTTTGAAAGATTTTCTTTATTGAATGGTTTTGACAAATATATTGATCGGAATGACTATCCAATAACCACCGATTATGATGGCTCATGGGGGATATGGGATGTTCCCTTTTTTCAATATTTCGCTAATGAATTGGATGAAACCCCTGCTCCATTTTATGCTGTTTTTTTTTCTATGACTTCTCATCATCCTTTCAAAACGGAAGATTGGTTTGAAGAAAATTATCCAGACATGGAGCCTCTATACAGGAGTGTACGATATGCTGATTTTGCGCTTCAACAATTTTTTGAAACAGCCCGTCAAATGGATTGGTATGACAACACACTTTTCATTATTACGGCTGATCATATCGGTGAATCCAGACAAAAAAAGTATAAAAACACCATCGGCAAATATCAAGTACCCATTTTGTTTTACAAACCCCTTTCAACCATTCAACAACCAACAGCAAAGTTAATGCAACATATTGATATACAGCCTTCTATATTGGATTATTTGAATTATGATTTGCCTTTTTCTACATTTGGAAATAGTGTTTTTTCAGGTGAAAATAATCGCTACATGTACGCGTTTTCAAGTGGCGTGTATAAGTTGTTGGATGGACAATATTTGTTGCTGCATGATGGGGAGGAGACGATTGGATTTTATGATTATTTAGGGGATCCGATGTTGGGAAATAACTTGTTAGGGAATAAGAGCGAAGCACAGGAGGAAATGGAGTTGCAATTGAAATTGGTGGTGCAGCAGTATCGGGTTTGTTTGAGGGAGAATTTGTTTGTGCGGCATTGATATGGGGGGAAGTTGTGATGCAGACGCTAGTGCGCAAACGGATGCTCCGTTTGCTAGCAGTATATCGTCCCTTTGGGACTTGGAGGGATTGAGGACGTAGGGTTTTCTTCTACTCATAGTATCTTGGGCTGCGATTTCCTTTATTTAGGTTGACGGTTAATGAGAAGACGTGAGAATATAACACTTGTGACACGTTTCCGATATTGGTCAAAGCATAATCGATTCTGAATTTTGCAATTTGGAGTCCGATACCCATGTTGGGTTGAAGGGTGAATACTTCTTTTTGCTCATTTAGATCATCCAATGCTTTTTGGATATTATTGATACCACCTCTCAAGTAAACGAATTGTTTGAAATCTGCTTCAAAACCAAAATGAGGATCAATACTAACCGGGTCAGAACTTATTAGTGTGTTTCTTTTACCATCAAAAGTGAAGTCAACATCGAGTTCTACCAATATTCCCAGTTTATTGTTATTAGATCTGGTTGTCCATGCGCCTCCTAGTATCAATCGAGGTGTCACCAATTCAACAGAGCTAACTGGAATCGCATTACCTGTTGTCTCCAAAATCACTTTTTCATCAAAAGTATAATTGAAAGACCACGCATTAAAAGTCGTGGTGAGATCTCTGGCCATGATTCCTGCTCTGAAGTTTCCTGACTTATATTGAGCGCCCACATCTAATCCAAACCCCCATGCTTTTCCGAATCGTCCAACGACTCTTCTTATTATTTTAGGACCACCACCGATAGACCATTTATCATTCAATTGTCTGGCATACGAAAATAAAAAGGCATAATCTGCTGCAGAAAATTCTGATACTTTATCATAATTGATGGTTCCATCTGGTGATACTAAAAAGAAAGTATATGGAATTTGATCGATGCCCAGTCGTATTATGGATAAGCCAATTGTTGCTTTCTTTTCGCGATTACCCAAAGTTTTGGCCATTGATAAAAAGTCGTACTTCGCAATTCCAGCAAACCATTCTGCATGCATAATGCTTGCTTGAAATGGACCTTCCACGTTTGTCAGACCAGCAGGATTCCAATAGCCAGCTGTGGCATCGGCTACATTGGCTACTTGCGCGTTGGACATCCCGTGTGCACGTGCACTGACACCAATCGACATAAACTCATTACTGAATGTACTGACTTGTGCTTCTACAAAAGATGAATTGCAAAAACAGAGAATGAAAAATAGGAAAGGAAGTTTGTAAACTGTTGAGTTCATGGGAATTAATTTACGGAACAATTCTTTTCTAATACCGAGTTTTGAAAACTTCTTTAAAGTAATTAGAATTCAAATCTAAAATTACGGAGAAAACATGAGAAAATGTTTTATTTTCTGTATCTCCTACATCAGTAAATGCATAATCTAGTTTCAGATTTTTGAAAAGTACCAAACCAATTCCCATACTTGGTTGAGCCGTCCATGTAGTGGAATTATCAAAGTCTATAAATTCTTGCAATTGGTTCACACCAGCTCTAAGGAAAACAAATTTTCTATAATTAAATTCTGCTCCAAGCGACGGATCTAAACTAAATGGATTACCACTTAAGATTGTATTTCTTTTTCCATCAAAAGACAACGTCATATCAGTCTCAATTAGGAAACCCGTTTTAGTCCAATTTTTTTGATACGCAAAACCCAAGATAATTTGTGGTCTTGTCACCTCCAAAGAGCTCACCGGAATTGAATTGTTAGTAGCTTGTAGTGCTTGTTTTTCTTCTTCTGTAAAATCGAAACTCCAAGCATTAAAGGTATTGGAGATGTCTCTTCCCATCAATCCAATGATCCAATTGTTACGTTGAAATTGAGCGCCTAAATCCAATCCAAAACCCCAAGATTTTGCAAAAGGTCCTAATTTTCGATTGACAATTTTCAAATTTCCACCAACACGAAGTTCACCAGCATGTAAGAAAATAGTTTGTGCATAACTTCCCAGAAATCCATAATCAACTGATGAAAAGGTAGAGATGTTGTCATAATTAATTGTACCATCTGCTTCATATAGTTGTAGTGTGTTTGGAATATCATCAATACCTTGACGAATGATAGTCAAACCAACCGTTCTTCCTTTTTCTTGAAGTGGAATTGCGACCCCAAAATAATCATGCTTACCGACTCCCGCGAATCGTTCTGAATGCATAAATCCAACTTGTATTCCTTTTTCGGCACCTTCTTTCCAAGCCAAACCAGCAGGATTCCAAAAACTGGCCATCACATCATTGACATTGGCCACTGAAGAATTACCCATTGCTTGATACCGTGCTCCAATTCCAATAGAAAGGAATTCGTTACTATACTTTTGGGCGAATGTTGAGGTGGTAAAAAATCCTAATAGAAGGACGGTCAAAACGAGATATTTAACCTGCATACATTGGTGGTTTTTACGAAATCAAGTGTATAATGGAATTAATACGAACTGAATTCTAAAATTGTGGATATCAATATAATCTCTGAAAGTTTAGAATACAATTTGTAAAACGGTTCCATTTCGGCAAAAGTATAATTTTCTGTGGCTTTAATTGTACATGGTAGCGACAATTCTCTTTTAAAGTGATGAGTGAAAGAGAGATGAGTGATGAGTGGCTTCTCCTTCTGTTTAATGATAAGGGAAGCCACTCATAACCCCAAACTCATCACTCTTTGCACTCATTACTAACTAAGTAGAACAATCTAAGGGATATTGCAAATGAATCTTTACCTTTAAACCTTTATACATGGGTTACTGTTACCTCTAAGTGAAAACTGATTTAAGTGAAAGATTTAGCCTTCCTAAATAAATATTTCTATCGTTACCGCTGGCGTCTACTGTTGGGCATTGTGTTCGTGATTTGTTCCAATTACTTCCGTATTCTTCAACCGAGGGTGATACGACAAGCTCTAGATATGGTGGTTGAAAATGTGAGTGTGTTTAAGTTGTTTGAAAATTTCGACAACAAAGCAGTATTCTTTAGCATGTTGGGAAAAAACTTGCTCTTTTTTGGAGGACTTGTTTTACTCTTCGCCATTTTAATGGGAATTTTCATGTACTTCATGAGACAGACCATTGTGGTAATGTCGAGATTAATTGAGTACGATATGCGGAAAGAGATTTTCGGTCATTATGAAAAACTCAGTTTGTCATTTTATAAAATGAATAATACCGGTGACTTGATGTCTAGAATCACTGAGGATGTCTCCAAAGTCAGAATGTATTTAGGTCCTGGTGTATTGTATGCTATTAATTTGGTTTCTCTTTTTGTAATGGTTATTTATTCGATGTTGAGTGTTAATGTGGAATTAACTTTATATTGTCTCGCACCGCTTCCCATTCTCTCCATTTCCATTTATTATGTCAGTAATTTGATCAATAAAAAGAGTACGATCATACAAGAGCAATTGGCCAAATTGAATAGTATTTCGCAAGAAGTTTATTCAGGAATTCGAGTAATTAAATCTTATGTTCAGGAGACACCGATGGGTAATTTTTTCAACAAAGAAAGTGACGTCTTTAAGGATAAATCAATGGAATTGGTCAAAGTGAATGCATTTTTCTTCCCTTTGATGCTGTTATTAATAGGTACTAGCACTATCATTACGGTCTATTTGGGTGGTCGAAAGGTCGTTACAGGTGAAATTACGCCTGGAACTATCGCTGAATTCGTCATTTACATCAATATGTTGACATGGCCCGTTACGGCGATTGGGTGGATTGCTTCCATTGTACAGCAAGCAGCGGCCTCTCAGCGCCGTATTAATGAGTTTTTACAAACAGCGCCTGAAATAACTAATGAAATTCGATCCAAAACGCCACTGAATGGAGATATCGAATTTAGGGAGGTATCTTTTGTTTATCCAGATTCTGGAACGAAGGCGATTCAGCAAATGAGTTTTTCATTGAAAGCCGGCGAGAAAATGGCGATCATCGGAAAGACTGGTTCTGGAAAATCGACCCTCGCAGATTTGTTGGTAAGAATGTACAATATCAATGATGGAGAAATTTTGATTGATGGTAAAAATATTCTCCAACATGATCTGCACAATTTGAGAAAACGAATCGGATATGTCCCACAAGATGTGTTTTTATTTTCCGACACTGTTTCTGATAACATTGCTTTTGGAAAATCAAATGCGACTCAAAGTGAAGTTGAGCAATTTACAAAATACGCATCTGTATATGATGACATCATGGGACTTCCTGATCAATTTGACACGATGGTTGGTGAGCGTGGAGTCACTTTATCAGGAGGACAAAAACAACGCATCTCCATTGCAAGAGCGTTGTTGAAAGAGCCGGATATTTTAATCTTAGATGATTGTCTTTCTGCAGTGGATGCCAACACCGAACAACAAATACTGAGTTATCTAAATACCCAGTTGGAGAACAAGACTGCAATCATTATTACGCACCGTATATATGCGATGCTAAACTTTGACAAAATCATTGTTTTAGAGGACGGAAAGATCATTGAAGAAGGCACACATCATAACTTATTGAGCAAGAAAGGGTTCTATTACAAATTATATCAACAACAAAGTGTCGAAAATCAAGAAATAAACTCCTAGTATATTTTTTAATTTGTTAAGGTTTAATTACATTTGTTTAGAGCACATAAGTAATTTTTGTTCACCAAAATCAAAAAAACGTGGATTACGAGAACAACCCAAAAAAATTTGAAAGTGTTTATTCTCAAAAGGTGCGTGCAGGAAAACGTAGAACCTACTTCTTTGATGTTAGAAAAACCAAAGGCGATGACTACTACTTGACATTGACCGAGAGTACTAAAAAAATTCCGGGTGATGGTTACGAGCGGCACAAAATCTTCTTATACAAAGAAGATTTCAATCGCTTTTTAGCTGCATTAACTGACGCAGTTGATCATGTAAAAACAGAACTTTTACCAGACTACGATTACGACGAGTACACTCGTCGTCAAGAAGAATGGGAAGCAAAAAGAGCTGCAATGATTGCCTCAGGCGAAATGACTCCGGATGGTAGATATACCGACAAAGCACCGGATCATTTAAAAAACAACACTTCAAGTTCTTCATCTTCTTCCGAAACTGTTAAACAACCTGATGCTGATGCAGCAGACACAAAGTCTGATGACGACATGAGTTGGTAATGCAACAATCCGAAGAAAAAGGAAAGACTCTAAAAAATATTACTAGGCTAATCCAATTTATTGGTTTAGCCTTTTTTTGTCTTTTTTCTAATTTTACTTAGACTAACTTAAGTTATTCGAGAGAGGTTTTTTGTGTAAGTTTGAGGCTGAATGGCCTCGAACTTCACAGGCTTTTTTACATTGAAAATTTAAGTGGTTTACCCTAAAAAGAGTTGATCGACAATACTCATTTGAACTAAAAGTTTTGAAGAGCCCCTTTGTTAAGGCTTTTCAAAAAATATCTTTAAGCAAGTTCTTCTGAGAGGATTTCTATTTCAACTCCATTCCTATTATATGCCGTGATTTGCATACCATCGAATCCATTCCTTTTCAGTGTTTCAAAATCTATCCATTCTCCATTGATGAGTTCGATTTGGTCTTCGTCGTTGAGGTATTCTTTAAATTCATCTTCATAATCGATTTGGTAATAGACCGAAATTTTTATTTCAAAAACATTATTGCCATGCCTATCTTGATATTCGGAATCAGTAGATCTGGATTCAATTTGTTCTTTGGTATAGACATCGCACAACATGGCGTTGTAACCCATGCTGCAACCATCGAAAAGTAAAATTTCTTCATTCGTTTCTGTATCAATGGCTACTATTTTTTGAGGTGCAAATTCAGTTGATACAATTAGCGAATTATAGTTATTGTGGAGGTCGCCGAAGTACATGATTTTGAATTTTGTGTTTCCAGATTTGGAACACAACCACCGACACCATTCGTACTTTTTTTGAGAAGCTTGATTGGTTGTTGTTGTTTTTATATAATTTTCTAAATGGGTTGGACCTAACATTGTGTTTGAAAATTAGAAATTAGACAAAAGACGTTTAAGGACGTAGGGATTATTTTTAAGTAACCTCATTTTTGATAAACTTCCCGTACCACTTAGCTGAAGCTTTTGGGGTCCTTTCCAATGTTTCGAAATCGACAAAATGAATTCCAAAACGTTTTTCATAACCAGATGCCCATTCAAAATTATCCATCAAAGACCAGATAAAATAACCTTTTAAATTCACTCCTTGATCAATTGCTTCTTTACAAGCTGCTAAATAAGTTTGAATAAAATCAACTCTGTTGTTGTCTTCACACGCTCCATCAACTAATTGGTCATTATAGCTACAGCCATTTTCGGTGATGTAGATATCCGGATTGTCGTATCGATCCGCTATCCACAACAATAAATTTTTACAACCCCATGGGACGACTGCCCAATTCATACTAGTGCGTTTCCAATTTTTATCAACCGATAAATTGACATTTTGATCTTCGGAAATTCCACCATTACCATAAATAGGGCCATCCTGAGTGATTCCCGAAGCATCCGATGCATACATGGTGGTATAATGATTGAGTCCGATAAAATCAGAAGATCCTTTTAATAATGCCTTTTCTTCAGCTGAAAATTGAGGTAACTTCTCACCCAATCGATCTTTCATGACTTTGGGGTAATCTCCCTTAAAAACTGGATCGGTAAACCAGGCAAAGAAAAACTCCAAAGCGCGTTGAGCGGCATCTTTATCCGCCTGTTTATCCATAAGTGGTTCTCTCCAATCGCAATTGTTGGTGATGCCAATTTTGCCACCGTGAATTGGAAAATACTTTTTTCGAAAAATATTCACCGCTTTTGCATGTGCTAATAACACATGATGCCCAGCTTTGTATGGAGCAGTGTTAGAAATTTTACCGGGGGCAAATACCCCTTGCCCGTATCCCAAAATGGCCACGACCCATGCTTCATTAATGGTGATCCAATTTTTGACACGATCTCCAAAATGCTTAAAACATATATCCGCATAGTCTGCAAATAAATCAGAAATATTTTCTCCCAACCAACCATTCTCTTCCATCTGTAAAGCCAAAGGTAAATCCCAATGATACAAGGTAACCCATGGTTGAATGTCTGCTGCGATTAATGCATCAATCAGTTTATTATAAAAATCAATTCCTTTATGATTGATCTTTTTGACCCGACCGTTTGGAAGTATTCTTGACCAGGCGATTGAAAAACGATACGCTTTAACCCCTAAATTTTTTAGCAAAGCAACATCCTCTTCGATCCGATGATAATGATCACATGCGATATTCCCATGCTCATTTTTTGCGACTTTACCTGGAATTTGACAAAAAGCATCCCATATAGAAGGTCCTTTACCATCTTCAGCTGCCGCACCTTCAATTTGATAAGCAGAGGTTGCTGCTCCCCAAATGAAATTTTTTGGAAATGTATTTTTCATACTTAGTAAATTCTAGCGCATTTCAATTTTCAAAAATATTGAAGATATAAAAAAAGCACGTAACAATTTTTTGATTAAACAGAAGCGAACGTATTTGGGTTCGCGCAGAGGTCGCTGATTTCGCAGATGAGCTTGTTAAGCTTGGACCTTATTTTAAAACTTTGTTTTTTACAAACCTACAAGAATATAGTATAGTACTTAATGATTTTTCACCTAATGGTGATGAGAAAAATATTGTTTTTCAAGCCAAAGGACTAACCGATGAGATGCTGAAATTTGAATTAAGTATCCTTGATCTATGGGGTGAAGTTTTGTTTACAACAATGAATGCTTTTTTAAGTGAGATGGCACAATTCAAAAAAATGAAATAATGGTAAAGTCAGGAGCATGTGTTTAATGGCTTATTCAACTAGACGTGGTAAACAAATTCAACAAAAAGGCTTTTTAAGCTTAATCAGATAAATTCCTTTAACTTAAAAAAAATTATGTTTGATAAATTAAAATTACATACAATTATTATTGCAATTCTATTATTACAGTTAGGGTGCCATAATAATGATGTCAGCAAAAATCCGCTGTTATCGAATAACAATGATTCTACAAATTTATACAAAAAGGAATATATTTTTAACTATGTTATAAACAACCAACCACGAGAACTGGTGATGGATCCAAAATGGTTCTATACGATTGGTATTGGTACAGATTCGACCTTTGGCATAATATATAAACCAATTGATGTTGACGACATTTTAAAAGTTCCGTTAAGTGATCGCTCTTCAGATAAATGGTTAGATGTCAAAAAGAATTTGCTTGCTGAGATTAAGTCCTTAGATCCTAACTTTGAAGACTTAACCAGAGATGATAGACCTTTCCCTGCTTTGATTATTAAAACACACTCTTTTTCTGTTATAGATAAGCTTTGCCAAATGAGAACTGTTCAAGAGATTTCTGTTTCTGAAGGCTTGTATTTCCAAAAATATGGACTTTCAAAGTATATAGAAGATGTCAATCTTGATAAGTAATTTTCCATCTGAAAGATACTTGCAAGCTTGCAAGATACCAATGCAACTCCAAATGGAAGTGCTGTCCAGAGAATCCATAGTCTAAACTTGCCCCATCTTGTTGCAGTTCGATCCGCAACCATTCTCATTAATACGTCCGTAATTCCATCACCAAGTCGAATCACAAAAAGCAATGTCGCAACCGCAGCAGTCCTAGTCAAAAACATCGGTGTATAAAATCACTCAAATTGAAAAATCAACCCACCAATCAAATATTGCAGTTTTAAAATATTTAGTAATGCAAAACAGGAATATCAGTATATTATTCTGATTTTTTTGAAATAAAAGGCGTATTGCGACGATTACCATGGTATTTCGGTCCATTTCCCATCCTTCAAAATTAACCGCTCTCTTTAATTTTGAGAGAGACAAATTTTTATTTACAAATCATTAAAACGAACCAATTATGAAAAAACTATTAGCGTTCATTGGAAATCGAATGCTTTTATTGTTTGGTCTAATGTTTCTGACTAGCTTATGCTTTAGTCAACAAGTAGTTTCAGGAACGATAACAGATTCAAATGGAGAACCCGTCATCGGTGCTACAGTTGTAGGTCAGGGAACTTCGACAGGAACAATTACTGATCTTGATGGCTCATTCGAAATTACGGTTCCTGAGTCTGTAGAGGTGCTTGAGGTATCTTATACAGGTTACAAAACCCAAACACTTCCGATTGCCGGAACCAATTTTTCAAGTATCCAACTTCAAACAGATACGGAAATTTTAGATGAAGTAGTCGTAGTGGGATACGGTCGACAAAAGAAAAGCGTTGTAACCGGTGCAGTCTCGAGTGTTGATCTTGATCAGATTGCGACACGTTCTGCAGGTACATTAGAATCTGCAATGCAAGGTCAAGCGGCTGGTATCACCATCACACCAAATTCAGGTGCACCAGATGCAGGCTTCAAAGTAAAGATTAGAGGTACCGGTTCCAATGGTCCATCTGATCCATTATATATTGTAGACGGAATGAGAACAAGAGATATTAGTTTTTTGGAATCATCTGCAATTGCAAGTCTTGAAGTTTTAAAGGATGCAGCTTCTGCGGCAATCTACGGAGCAGAAGGTGCCAACGGTGTAGTTTTGATCACAACAAAAAACGGAACAAAGAACACAGGGATTAGTTATAATGTTCAATATGGATCTCAATCATATCGAGGAAATATGGAATTGATGGATGGACCTGCATATCTTAGTTTTTTGAATGAGGCCAACCCAACTGGAAATTTTGAAGGTCAAGGCTCGAATACCGACTGGCTGGATGAAATTTTTGAAACCGCACCTTTGAGTAGACACAATTTGTCCTTTTCAGGTGGTGATGAAAAATTATCTTATCACGTTGGTGGTACCTACTTCAATCAGGCGGGTATCCTTGGTGGTAAAGACAAATCCAAGTTTCAAAGAATTTCTGGAAATTTAGGTGTTGCTTCAAAAATCAATGACAAATTAAAAGTTGGCGTAAACTTAACCTATGCAAACAAACAAACTACAGGTTCTGGTATCTTTGGAGACCAGCGAGTAGGTGGAATTATTTCCTCAGCAATCTTGATGGACCCAACTACTCCAGTAGTCTACGATCAAGCAGCAGGTGAAATTGCTATTCAAAATAATGCAGACAATGGTGTATTAACTACCGATGAAGATGGAAATGTTTACGGCATTTCTAATATTGTAGGAGGTGAAATCATCAATCCTTTTGTTTATCTCGATCAAATTAATGGGGATGGAAGAAATGAAAACACGTTGTTTGCAAGTGCTTATGGTACCTATAGCATTTTAGACAATTTAGAATTTACAAGTAGAGTTGGGCTTGAAACAACCAATGGAACTTTCCATAATTGGTCACGAGCGTATTATTATTCTCCTGAAAGATTTGCGGATGCCCCTTCGTCGGTATTCAACAAATTTGATGGACAAAGTGTTCAGTGGGAAAATTTCATTTCTTATGATGTACCACTTGGTAGCGATATGGAATTGACACTTTTAGCCGGACAATCTATTTACCAAAACAATTCAAGTTTCTTAAATGCTTTTGCTGGTGGATTGGCATTTCCTGCTAATGAAGTTAGTTATGTCGGTGGTTCTGAAGCAGACAATGATGTCGTAGGAGGTAATTTAGATCAAAGACTTTTATCCTACTTTGGTAGAGCGAATTTCCAATATGCAGATAAGTACTTATTAAGTGCTTCTTTACGTAGAGACGGAACTTCATTGTTTGCAGATGGAAATAGATTTAAAACTTATCCTGGTGTTTCAGTAGGTTGGGTAATATCTCGCGAAGACTTTTTTGGCGACAGTGGACCTATAAATTTCCTAAAACTTAGAGGAAGCTGGGGGCAAGTAGGATCCCTTTCCGGAGTAATGCCAGGTGCTGGTCAACCTAATGTTGGATTCTTATATAGATATAGTGATGCAGCAGGTGGATTTATCACAATTGGTGAAACCACTGAATTGGCCAATCCTGATTTGACTTGGGAAACGGGTGAGCAAACCAATATCGGATTGGATTTCGGTTTCTTCGAAGACCGTTTTACATTATCTGTAGACTGGTTTAATAAATTAACAAGGGACTTAATCGCTCAATCATCTGCTCCGGTATTTATCGGAAACAGTGCACCTTTAGTAAATGCTGGTACGATGTCAAATAGAGGATTAGAATTTGAAGCAGCTTATAAAAACAGAGACAATGCGTTGAAGTATCAAGTTGCTGTAAATGTTACTACCCTTAAAAATGAAGTTACAGAAATCAATGGTGGATTGGGAGCAATTCCTGGAAGTTTTGAGGCGCAAGTTGGTACTTCCTGGACTCCTACTGTTTTCGAACAAGGTCAGCCAGCTTGGTATTTTAGAGGATATAAAACAGAGGGTATTGACGAAAATGGAGAAATTATTTTCGCCAATGTTGATGGAGATGAGATGGGTATCATCAATGAAGAAGATCAAACTTATATCGGTGATCCACATCCAAATTTACTTTATGGAGGAGCTCTAAACTTAGAGTATGGAAATTTCGATTTCACTTTATTTGTACAAGGTCAGGCTGGAAACGATATTCTGGTTGGATACTTAAGAGAAGATAGAGGAACTCAAAACAGACCTACTTTCTTTAATGATTCTGATTTTCCTAATCCTTCAACTTCTGCTGGAAACTTATTGCGAAGTGATAAAATGATTTTCGATGGTAGCTATACCCGAATTAAGCAAATTCAAGTTGGATACAACTTTGGAAGTTTATTGAAAGGGACACGTGGGCTTCGTATTTATGGTTCATTGGAAGATTATTTTACTTTCACCAAGTATCCTGGTTTAGATCCTGAAATTGGAAGTTCTTTCAATGATGCTGGTGGTATTGATAGAGGAGTTTATCCGATTCCAGGAAGAATTTTAATCGGAGCATCTCTTAATTTTTAGAACAATAAATTTTAAATAATTATGAAAATATATATTAAAACAATAATCGCTGGATTGTGTTTGGCTATTCTATACACTGGTTGTAGCGATTATCTTGATGTTCCTATAAATGGAGCAATCACGCAAGGAGAATTTTATAAAACAGATGAGGATGCCAACTCTGCAATTGCGGCAGCATATGATATGCTTGCTTTCGATTTGTGGAACAACTCGTGGGCTTCTCCAGTTGTGATGAAATCTATCATTTCAGATTGTGCACTGGCAGGTGGTCCAAATGAGGATGATCAGCCTGGTTATCAGGAAATGGATAACATGACACACACACCTAGCAATGATAAAATTGCAGCTTTATGGGGCTTGAATTTTTTCGGGATCCATAGATGTAATATTGTGTTGGATAATGTTGCAAATGATACTCCATTCAAAGGACAGGTATTGGCAGAAGCGAAAGCACTACGAGCTTATTTCTACCTTGATCTTGTTACTCATTTTGGAGCAGTGCCTTTAATTACAACCACCCAAATTGGTCCTAATCCTGAAGAATTTGATATTGCCAATGCTCCTATTGGTGATATCTATGCTCAAATTGAGGCAGATTTGAGTGATGCGATACCAAGTTTACCCAACAAGAGTGAACAAAGTAATGCTGATAAATTTAGAATTTCGAAGGGCACTGCGCAAGCATTGTTAGGTAAAGCTAGATTATTTCAAGGCAACTATTCAGGTGCGCTTTCTTCATTGGAAGATGTCATCAACAGTGGAGAATATTCTTTAGCTTCAGATTATAGTCAAATATTTTCAAATGCAGGAGAATTTGGAGAAGGTTCACTCTTAGAAGGTGTTTATGCGGATAACGTTGGTCTGGTAGGTGGTACAGCTCCATGGGGAGATCAACGTTTATTTGACACCAATATGCACGTTCAATTAACTGGTCCAAGAGGTGGAGATTTCTTTACCGATCCGATGGATATTGACTTCGTTACTGGATGGGGATTTAACTACCCTACTCAAAAATTAGCCGATACCTATGATGCTGCTGGTGATACTTTTAGGAAGAATGCGACAATCTTAACTGAAGCAGATTTTACGGCTGCTGGTGGAACTATAATTGGTGATCCTTACGATTATGAAGGACATTTCAGATTGAAATATGGCACCCGTCCATCAGAACAAGGAGATGGGGATGGTTTTTTAAATTATGGCACAAATTGGAGATTACTTAGATATGCAGATGTATTGTTATGTGCTGCTGAAGCGGCTGCATTTGCTGGAGATGAAGGAAAAGCAAGAGACTATTTGAATATGGTAAGACAACGTGCACAGATTGCGGATTCTAATGCCGCGGGTACTGCATTGGTTACTGATATTCAAAACGAGCGTTTTATGGAATTAGCTTTTGAAGGATTTAGATTTCATGACTTAGTTCGTTGGGGAATTGCTGCTGATAATATTACTGATTTTGAGTCACCAAAACATGAATTACTTCCAATTCCTGCTGGAGAATTAGCAAGAACTTCGAATTTAATTCAAAATACTGGTTGGTAAATAGTTTTTTTTTAGTTTAACACTAAGGGGAGGCTGTTGGTAAGTCTCCCCATTTTTTATTTTTACAGTAATCTAAGACATACTATTGTTTAAGTACAAAATTGGTAACAATGCAAAATTTCGGTTTACCACTTTTTTGGGTAGGAATTTTTTTATCTATTTTATGTTGGTCTTGTCAGCATGACTCTCCAGACGCTGCTCCTTCTTCAAAGTCTTCCAAGGAAATTTTTGAATCCATTTCTCCTGATGATTCTGGTATTCATTTTGAAAATTCCTTGACGATTAATGATTCCATGAATTATTTTTCCTACGGTTATTTTTATATGGGAGGAGGTGTGGCAGTTGGTGATTTAAATGGAGATACATTACCAGATCTATTTTTCACTTCCAATATGAATTCGAATCAACTTTACTTGAATAAAGGAAATTTAAAATTCGAAGATATATCTAAAAATGCTGGATTGAACGATTCTCAAAAATGGCATACTGGCTGTTCATTTGGAGACCTCAATAAT
This sequence comes from uncultured Saprospiraceae bacterium, assembly GCA_937928575.1. Taxonomy (GTDB): domain Bacteria; phylum Bacteroidota; class Bacteroidia; order Chitinophagales; family Saprospiraceae; genus CALDGQ01. The sequence continues at coordinate 25,046 of CALFWW010000028.1, forward strand.
GATGGACGACTTGATATTTTAATTGCTGTTGGTGGAAAATGGAAAGATCGTAAAAACCTCGTTTATTTGAACAAAGGAAATGATCAAAATGGTAATCCTATTTTTGAAGAAGCAGCAGAAAAAATGGGAATTGCCGACAAAGGAAACACGATACAAACCACACTTTTCGATTATGACAAAGATGGAGATCTCGATCTATATGTCTTGAATTACCCAATCACGAAATTAGATATCAAAACACCTCAATATATAAACCTTGTTGAAAATCCGAAATGGGAAACCTCTGATCATCTTTACAGAAACAATGGCAACAATACATTTACAGACGTAACAGCTGAAGCAGGGTTGATTGCTTTCGGACTCGGGATTGGTGTCATCACGAGCGACCTTAATCAAGATGGTTGGCCAGACATTTATGTTTCTAATGATTTTCAGACACCGGATTTTTATTACGCAAATAATGGAGATGGAACCTTTACAGAATCTCTGAATGAAAGTTTTCAACACACCTCTTTCTTCGGAATGGGAGTTGATGTTGGGGATGTCAATAATGATGCATTACCCGATTTATTTCAGGTTGATATGACCACAAATGACAATTATAGATCTAAAGCAAATATGGCTAGCATGGATATACCTGGGTTTCAAATGATGGTGAATTCTGACTTGGGATATCAATACATGTACAATAGCCTGCAAATCAACAATGGACTCAACAAACAAGGTGTACCCTATTTTAGCAATACAGCAATGAGTAATGATTTAGCGAGTACAGAATGGAGTTGGGCCTGTTTATTCGCGGACTTCGATCTTGATGGTTTATCAGACTTATTTATTTCAAATGGGACAAGAAAAGACATCAACAATAAAGATTATTTTAAATGGCTTAAGCAAACAGATACCAGACTTAAAATTAAATACAAAGAACTTTCTGTCATTGATTTGGTCAATAAAATGCCTGAAAAAAAAGCAGAAAACTACTTATTCAAGAATAATGGAGATCAATTTGAAAAAGCAAATGACAACTGGAATATCAATCATTCTGGTTTTTCAAATGGAGCAGTTTATGCAGATCTTGATAATGATGGAGACTTAGAAATCATTATTAACAACATTGATTCTACAGCAGCCGTTTTTAATAACTTATCTTCCAATTATAACCATCATTTCCTAAAAGTAACTTTAAAAGGAAGTGATCAAAATCGATATGGAATTGGCGCCAAAATTTATATCTATTGTCCTGATTTTAATTTATATAAAGAACAAATTTTAGTTAGAGGTTATCAATCCTCTATCGATCCTGTTCTGCATTTTGGATTGAAAAATATTACAAAAATAGATAGCATCAAAGTCGTTTGGCCAGATGATAAAGTCTCATTACTTCAAGACATTCCTACCGATCAAACTATTTCGATAGATTATTCAAAAGCAACTACTGTTCCCCATTCTGCAATCGCTAATAACACCATTTTTTCACTTCAGGAAAAAGATTTTCTGAACTTTAGTCATCAAGAAAATCAGTTCAATGATTATGATCGCGAAATTTTAATTCCTCACAAAATGTCATCATTTGGACCTGCATTGGCGGTTGGGGATATTGATAAAAATGGCTTTGAAGATATATTCCTAGGAGGAGCTAAAGGACAATCAAGTCAATTATTTTTAAACCAAAACGAAAAGGGTTTTACCAAAATCAATTTAAGTCATCCTGAACAAGAAGACAATCAAGCCTTATTTTTTGATATCAATTCAGATGGACATTTAGATTTATTAATCGGATCTGGCGGAAATGAAAAAGATAATTTAAGTGATAATTACTACAAACAACGTTATTACTTAAACACCGGTAGAGGCAATTTTGAAACTGCGCAATTTATTGAGTCTCCCCTTTATTTAAGTACCAGTATTGTCGTTCCAATTAAAAATAAAAACAATTCAATTACACAATTCTTTTATGGTGGTCGCCAAGTACCAGGCAAATATCCGCTTCCTGCAGATAGCTATATAGTTAATATAGAAAATGGGAAACTAGTTTCAGTCAATTCTAGTTCTTTCAAAAAAATAGGAATGGTGACGGACGCAGTTGCATTTGATAAAGATGGAGATGGAGATCAGGATCTCCTCGTTGTAGGTGAATGGATGGGTATTCATTTATTCGAAAATAAGGATGGAGTTTTTGAAAATGCAACAGATGATTCCTTGATCCAACAAATTGGGTGGTGGCAATCGATTGAGTCGGGTGATTTTGATACAGACGGAGATATTGATTTTGTTATTTCCAATATTGGGGAAAATTACAAGCATAGTGCTTCCGAGGAAAATACATTTGATATTTATGCCAATGACTTTGATGACGATAAAGACTTAGATATTGTATTGAGTTATTATCAGGAAGAAGTTCAATTTCCCGCAAGAGGAAAACAATGCTCTTCCGAACAAATGCCCACCTTGAATGTTAAGTACCCCAATTATCATTCTTTTGCTTCCTCCAATTTGAAGCAAGTATATGGTGAAGAAAAATTAAATGAAAGCCTGCATTATAAAGCCAATATTTTTCAACATGTCTTTTTAGAAAATCAAAATGGAAATTTGAAGATGAAACCGCTTCCTAAAATTTTTCAACATTACAGTATTAATTGTATGAAATCGAAAGACCTTAATGGAGATGGATTCTTGGATATGATAATGGCCGGAAATATTTTCGACACTGAAGCAGAAACACCTCGATTGGACAATTGTTATGGTATAGTTGCACTAAATGATGGAAAAGGAAATTTCAACTTTGTGCCCAATCACCAGTCCGGTCTTTATATTCCTTATGAAACCAGGCAACTTGAAATTTTCAAGCAGCGAGGAAAAGAATACTTGATCGTTGGTAACAATGATGCTCCCACTCAAGTTTATTTATTGAATGAAATTTCCTCCAACTTTGATTAAGATTTTTTTAAAACTTGTGATGGTGTGATTCCAAATTCACTCTTAAAACACTTTCGAAAATACTGAAGGTCATTAAATCCTACTTTGTAAGTGATCTCAGAGACGTTTAACGTTCCCTCTTCTAACAATGATTTTGCTTTTTCCAATTTAATTTTTCGAATCGTTTCGTTTAAAGTGAGATTCGTAATTGCCTTTAATTTTCGATACAATTGACTTTTAGAAAAACCTAATTCTCCACAAAGGTCTTTAACAGAAAAATTATTGTCACTAATATTTGATAATACAATTCGCTTGATGTCATTCATCAGTCCAGTATCAAGTTCGGATAGTTTTGGTTCTGAGACCGATTTATTTTCATCTTGAGATACTTTAAGATTTACTTCTCGATAAGAAAGAATATTTCTAATTCGGTGTTCTAACAATTCAGGATGAAACGGTTTTGAGATATAATGATCCACTCCATGTTCAAACCCTTTTAGCTGACTTTGTTCTGAAGATTTAACTGTTAACATTATAATTCCGATATGATTAGTGAGGGTTTCTTCTTTAAGAGACTTTACCAATTCAAACCCATTTTTCTTTGGCATCATCAAATCTGTAATGATAATATCTGGAATTATTACTTTAGCTTTTTCAAACGCTTCTAACCCGTCTTTTGCTAGGACCATATGATAAGTGTTAGACAGAAAACCGTTGATAAAATATCGGATATCAGGATTATCATCAGCCAATAAAACGATAGGTTTTTCTGAAATATTTTTCATTTCGCTGTCATCTAACTCATTGGAATTTTCAATTTCGTCCTTTCCTACCCCTAGCACTAAATTGATATCTTGATTCGAATTTATCAGGTCATTTTTAAAATGTTCAGCCCCTTTTTTAAAGGTGACAAAAAATTCAGTTCCAGCACCTTCTTCGCTTTCGACCCGAATTTGACCATGATGCAATTGTGTTAATTCTTGAGTAACATACAAACCAATACCGGTGCCTCTGATTTTATTTTCATCTCGTTCTCTGTAAAATCGATCAAAAATAAATCCAATATGTTCTTTGGCGATTCCGATACCTGTATCTTTTACACTTAGAATTACGGATTCTTCATGTTCTTGCAAATTTATTGTTATAACACCATTATCTTTTGTGTATTTGATCGCATTAGAAATCAGGTTATTTAAAATTTGTTCCATTTTATTTTCATCGAAATACAAATAAACAGCTGACTCGGGAATATTTTTCTTCAGTTTTAAATGGCGCTCCTCCAGAATGGGAACGAAATTATCACATACATTAGCAATAAAATTACCAAAATCAGCTTCTTTGACTGAAATCGAAATGCTACCCGATTCTAATTTTGCCAAATTCATAATTTGATCAATATACTTTTTCAATCGTTCAGCATTTTTCAGTGCCATGCCCGCTGTTTCGCGATTAAAGGAAGTTGAAGAATTGGATAAAAATCCTTTTAGAGGAGAGATAATTAAAGTTAGCGGTGTAATAAATTCATGAGATATATTGGCAAAAAACTTGGACTTGATTGCATCAATTTCTTTCATATTTTCTACCACTTTTTGTTCGTAAAGAATTCCGGATTTAAGTTTTTCACGATATAGCATTCCTCTAATAAAAAAGTATAATACACCAAAAAGAATTCCTATATAACAACACCATGCGAGTATGGTATCGTACCAAGGTTTATGAATTTTAAACTTAAAAGATGCAGGTTTTTCATTCCAAACCATAACATTGTTTGCACCAGATACTTCAAATTCGTAATTCCCAGGTCTAAGGTTTCGATATTCCACTTTTCGCTGGTGATTAATCTCCTGCCAATCTTTGTCCAACCCTTTCAATTTTATCTTGAAATTATTTTGTTTGGCTTGTGTGAAATTTAAAGTTGTGAATTCAAAAGAAACATCATTTTTGTCATAATCTAATTCAATGGTTTGTCCATTATGGTGATGCGATTGATGATCTGGATAGATAACTCCCAATTCCTTTTGTCCAATTTTTACTCGGGTTATAAATGTTTTCGGAAATTTTTTGTTCTGCTTTAACTGGTTAACATTAAAATAATTGACTCCTTCACTTCCTCCAAAATATATTTCTCCTGAATCTGAGCAAAAAATAGCTCCTCTCATAAACTCATCAGAAGTCAGTCCATCTGCTTTATTAAAAGTAGTTGCCGTTTTTGTTTTTGGATTCCAACAAAATACTCCCTTATTGGTTGCTCCCCAAATTTTCCCTTTTTCATCTTCATCAATTGATACCACCAAATTACTTGGCAGTCCTTTTTGTAAATCAATTTGTTCAGTTATTTTAGAGCCTGCTTTCAGCATGTACAATCCATTATTGGTAGCAAACCAACGATTACACTGACTATCCAGTAAGATATCGTACAATAAATGATTGTCTCTTTCCTCTTTACTTCCACCCAAAATAATATTGCTCGATTCTAATTTCAAATCTGAGTCAAATTGGAGTTGATGAATACCACTATTTTCAGTTCCAAAAAACAAATTACCTGAACAATCGGACTGTATCACGGTAACTTTATTGCTTATCAAAAAGTCATCTTCAAATGATTTAATTTTCTCGGTCCCTTTAAAAATACTAACACCTCTTCCATACTCTGAAACATAAATGAATCCCTTTTTGTCTTGATGGATGGAATGAATAAAATTAGTAGACAACTTGTTTTTTGCTCCAATTCTTTCTTTTACAACATCATTCAATGGATCGTATATAATGAGTCCGTCATTCCAGGTTCCTATCCAAAGTTCGTTGGGATTGACCGGAAGAATATTTGTAACTACCTTGTTACTTTTGTTAGGCCAAATATCGCATTCAATGTATTTCTTTTTTTTCTTATCGTACGCAAACAATCCATCTCCGTCAGTCCCAATCCACAACTTATCATTATGTTCAACGATCGCACTTGTTAAATTGAGCTCAACTTTTCTTTCATCAACTTCAAATTTTCTAATCTTCACAAATTGAGATTCCAATTCATCAATTTTATTGAGGCCATTAAAATAATATCCCAACCAAATTATATTATCTACATCTATAAAAATAGACCAAATAGAATTTCCCGACATTTGGTTTTCTCCATAGCCTGATTGATATTGCTTTATTTTTTGATCGCTATCCAACACTAAAAGCCCGTCATTTTCAGTTCCGATAAAAAGTTCTGATTTAATTTGATCATAAGCCATTGACATGATTACAAATTCATCTGATACGCTTTCAACTTTATCGATCTTTAATTGCTCTTCAACTATTCGACCTTTCAATAAACCATTATTAGTTCCCAGATATATTTTATCCAACCCGACAGTTTCAATACTACGCATAGGCACTGAATCCAATTCAACTCTTTCAACAACACCCGTTTTCAAATTGATAAATTGTAGTCCAAAATTTGAAGTACCTAAGAAAAGAAAATGATCGATTCCAGCAATTCTATTGATAAATTTTTGCTTTATTTGACTCAGATTAAAAGCTCCTACTTCTTGTAGTGATTTTTTTGACTTAGTGTTTATAACATTTAAACCACCTTTTTCAGTAGCAATCCACAGTAAGCCAGATGCATCCAAATAAAGATCCATCACCAAATCACTTGACAAATGTTTTGTTCCGACATTATATTGTTCGAAAGAATTATCATCTAAATTCAATCTGCTTATTCCACTACCGTAGGTTCCAATCCAGAGTGCATTTTCTTCCTTATCATAAGCTAAAGAAGTGACACTATTGCTAGAAACGGAATTATTACTCTCGGAATCTCTGAGATAAGTTTTGTAATCAACTCCATCAAATCGATTCAACCCATATTGAGTACCTATCCATAAAAATCCGTTTTGATCCTGCGTTATTGCAGTAATGGTATGTTGAGACAATCCAGGTGAGACGTCATAAAAACTATAACTTTGTTGTCCTAAAACAGGCGAATTCCCCACTACTAAGACCAATAGCACAAAAGCAGCTATATTTAGGTTGAACGTGCCGATTCTTAAGAGAATTTTACTGAATATTATTTGCAAGGACATATCTTCAAATATATTCAATAAGGGACTAAAATGAAAGTTTCATCAACCGATAAAAAATAAAGATTGAGGTAGCGTTTCATCAAATCTATTTAAAATGATCTTAAATTAAAAAAGCACGTAACAATTTTTTGCTACGTGCTTTTTCAAATATCGAATTAATTATTATTGAAAGACCCGGATATAATCCACAATCATTCTCTGAGGGAAAGTCGTTGTTTCATCTGGACTACCAGGCCAAATACCTCCAACAGCAACATTGAAAATGAAGAAGGAAGGTGAATTAAATGGCCATTCATAAGGCGTAATATCTGCAGGTGTCAATTGATGATATTGCACACCATCTCTTAACCATTTGATGGAATTTTCTGCCCAAATAATGGAGTAGACATGGAATTGATCTGCATAAGTTGCACCTGATAGGAAACTATTGGATCCTTTGGAGTCGCGATCTGAAGGAGAATTACCATAGTGTGCAGTTCCATAAATTAATGATGGTTGATGTCCGACCAACTCCATAATATCGATTTCACCACAAATAGGCCAACCCACTTCTTGGAAATCGGCACCCAACATCCAAAGTGCTGGCCAAATACCACGTCCTAAAGGCATTTTCGCTCTGATATCTACGCGACCATATTGGAATTCTTGTTTGTCCATCGTAATCATCCTGGCAGACGTGTATTGGTTGCTACTAATTTGCTCTTCTCTTGCCTCAATAATCAAATAACTGTTGCTATCTGTAGCGGCTTGAAAACTATTTGCTGGATTATTGGTGTAATATTGAAGCTCTTGATTTCCCCAACCTGATCCACCGATTTCATGTGTCCAATTGTCTCCATTAATTTCTTCTGAGTCAAATTCATCTGACCAAACTAAAGACAAACCTGGATATTCCGTAGGAGAATCTGGCCCTGAGTTGTCTACAAAAAATCCTTCATCATCATTGAGAATCGTAATGATTCCAGTAGAGCTGATAATTTCTCCAAGTATTGCATTAGAGATAACAATACGTAGTTGTTCGTCAGGCTCTGCAACAGAATCATCCACGACAGCTACTTCAATTTCTTTTTGGGTTTCACCTGGTGCAAATACAAGATTACCGCTTAGCGGCGTAAAATCTTCGTCTGAGACAGCGGATGCCGTTTCATCTAATTCTGCAATAAAGTAATCAACTGAAACTGGTTGTGTATATGCCCAACTTAATTTCACAATGGCTTTTGCTACTCCATCTTGTTCAGATGAAGAAGAATTAACTGCACTGATTCTAGGAAATTGTACGATATCCGCATTGGTTCCATCGTCATCATCTGCACACCCACAACATAATACTAACGCACAAATGGTTAGCATCCAATAATTTCTGAATTTAGTGTTATTGATAAACTCTAACATAATCTATTGTCATTTTAGCAGGGAGGAGTTCAGGAGAAATTCCTTGCTCACCACCCCAATCGCCACCATAGGCGATATTTAAAAGTAAATGAAATTCCTGATCAAAAGGCCAGGATTTATAATCAGTTCGTTCGTTTTCGAAAGTAAAGTAAATTTGTCCATCTACGGAAACTGTGTATTGATCTTCGTTCCAATCTAATGTATAAACATGAAAATCATGATCTGGTTTAGGAATATTGATTTTTCCATTTTTGTGGGTTCCAATTAGGTGGTAATAATTCAATGTATGAGCAGAGCCTACAATGGTATCTTGATCGAAACCTACATTTTCCATGATGTCAATTTCACCACTACTTGGCCAACCACCATATTTATTTTCAGTAGGTAGCATCCAAATCGCGGACCATACACCTTTTCCTGATGCTACTTTTGCTTTGATATCTATCTTTCCGTATTTCCAATCTCCTTTGTTTTTTGAAACCAAGCGAGCGGAAGTATAATCTCTATCTTCATATTTCTCGTTGTGCACTTCAATAATCAGATGTCCATCTTCGACACGCGCATTTTCCTTTCTTTTTTCGGTGTAATATTGTAACTCATGATTTCCCCATCCGCATCCACACGGTTTGTCGCAAGCGGTACCAACATCATAACTCCATTTGGTTTCATCAGGCAAACCATCAACATCGAACTCATCAGACCAAACCAATTTTCTGGAATCTGTATTAACATCTGCTTTCACTTCCTTTATGTTTCCAACAACACGATTGCAAGGTGAAGCGAAAGTCATAAAAAGCGAAATCAAAGAAAATAAAAATATCCCTTTCATCTTTTATTCAGCTAAAAATGTGAGTGTAAAAAATCCTGTTGATGGACTACCGTCGCACGGTTTTAGAGGAGTCAGTACGACCATTTTGGTTTCAGACATTTCGACAATATCATAATAAGGTCCTGAATCTTCGATTGCTAAAAACATCTCTGGTTGGTCCAATTCAATTCGATCGGTGCCTTCCCACCCCCCTCCTACAATGTAGGTCCAGGATAAAGCGGCAGGTACTTGATAATTTGGATCATCTATAAATCCTTGACAAGCAGAAAAGGTTCCTCCACCGTTATTGTAATCCAGAATAAAAGTTTCTGCATCAAAACACCATCGATCGTCCAATTGGGTCGGCTCTAATCCTGTTGAAGTAAACCATTCTCCTGATAGAGGAATTGGTCCAACTTTGACAGAACCATCTTCCTCAGACAATTTCCAGCACTTTGTGGTACAGTCTTGCGTGAATAATGAGAAATTCCCTTCGCATCCTAACACTGCATCTTCAGCTACGTTAACAGATTGTTGACTTGAAGCAGTTCCACTACCATCTGCAGCTGACACATGTAGCTTGATCGTATAATCTCCTTTTTTGTTGAAGCCAACCGAATCTCGTTTTAAAGTACTGGTTTTCGGCATTGCATCATCTCCAAAATCCCATACTCTTGTAAAATTTCCTTCTGACAAATCTTCTACCCAAAATTTATTCGGGTTGTCTGCAAAAGGTTCGACAGAAAAAGGAGGATCATCTGGCAAATTGCCTGGGAGCGAAAAGTCTTCTTGTTCTTCGCATTGCGTAAATAGCAACAGACACAACGAAGCAAATAATATTAATTTTAAATTTTTCATAATTTCTTTTTTTAAATACGCGCTTCAATTTAATATCCAGGGTTTTGGAAATAAACTCCATTTGACAAAGTAATTTCAAATTGAGGAATTGGAAATAAATTGTGCACTCCTTCTTGATAACCTAATGGCCCTAAAACAGCGGCTGCTCTACCTGATCTAACCAGGTCGAAAAAACGATGTCCTTCCATTGCAAGTTCAACTCTACGTTCGTGATAGATCGCATCCAACAATTGACTTCCGGTAGCGGTCACTTCATCCAATCCGACTCTAGCTCTTACTTCATTTAAAGAAGTTCGGGCTGCTCCATCATTTCCATTATTAGCAGCAGCTTCTGCATGTAATAACAATACATCTGCATAACGAATCACCCTGTCATTGGTACCACCGTTAGGATTTGGATCACCAAAAGGAGCTTCCTCTGATAAACTATTGAATATTTTTTTCTGATAATACTGATGTGGGAATCCACCAGTTGCATCAAGTGTAAAAGTTCCTCTATCACCCATTTCATCCCCTAGTCTGAACACGGTGTGTTCCAAACGGGGATCTTCAAAACCTTCTGCAAAAAATTCATCTACCAGGTCTTGGGTTGGTATATTAAAACCAAATCCACCAAACTGACCTCTTGCTCTCATGAATACATTTGAGAAAGTTCCTTCGTTGGCATTATTTCTACCCCAATTTCCACCTGAAGCATTCATGTATTGAATCTCAAAAATAGACTCTTCATTATTTTCGCCAGCCTCCGTAAATATCGTACTATAATCTTCCACCAATTGATATTCTCCTGATCCTACCACTTCTTCAAGGACAGCTTGTGCTTCTGCATATTTTCCTTGATACATATACGCTTTACCTAAAAGACTTTGCGCCATACCTTTAGTAATACGACCCAAATCTGTCATCGGATATTCAGAACGCAAAGGCAAATCCTGAGCAGCAGTTTTCAAGTCAGACTCTATTAATGCCCATGCTTCAGACGGAGGAGATTGGGCAATATTAAATTCACTCGGTTGCAGTACATGATCAACGACTGGAATGTTTCCAAAAATCGTTACCAAATTATAATGAAAGTATGCTCTAAGCGCCAACGCCTCTCCAACAACAGCCGCACGCTTGTTTGCATCCATATCTATGCCTGGCACATTTTCGATTACTTTATTGGCGCGAAAAATTCCTTCGTAATTAGCCACCCATTCTGACTGTAGAAAATCTGTATTAGTAGCTCCTTGAAACTCTTCTAATTTTTTCAATTCAAAAGCATCGCCATCACCGTCTCCTCCTTTTACACTATCATCCGACATAATGTCTCCCCAGAACCATCGGAAATGCCCAGCAGGTGTCAACTCAAACTGCAATGCAGCATAAGCCGCATTGACTGCGAAAACAGCATCTTCTGCAGTTTGGTAAAAATCTGATTCATTATCACCAATAATTTGCTCGCGATTTAGGAAGTCGTCGCCACAAGACGTAATGAAAAACATCACTGCAAAAGCAGTAAGTACTCCGCTTAATCTTGATTTATTTAGTATCGTTGAATTATTATTTTTCATGCTATTTTACTTTTTAAAAATTAAATAGTGATTTAGAAGGTAACTTGAATTCCACCTAAGATGGTTCTTGACTGCGGGAAAAATCCACGATCAATTCCAATATCCAAAGGTGCAAATTGAACATCTTGTGTACGACCAATTTCTGGATCGTAACCAGAGTAATTTGTAAAAGTCCACAAATTTTGGACAGAACCGTAAATTCTGAATTTCGAAAATTTCATTCTATCTAACAATGCATTTGGAAGGTTGTAACCTATTTGAACATTTTTGATACGAAGATAAGATCCATCTTCTATGAAATAATCTGAAACTCGGTAATTATTATTAGGATTTGCTCGACTCAATCTTGGTTCAAAATCGGAAGTTCCTTCACCGGTCCATCTATCCAAAACTCTAGCTGGTTTATTTCCTTCTAATTTATCAAATCTTGTGGATGCATTATACACTTCATTTCCTGAAACTCCTTGAACGAAAAAGCTAAGATCGAAGCTCTTAAACTCCGCACTTCCTGTGATACCAAAAGTGAAATCTGGTGTTGGATTTCCAAGATAAGTTTTGTCGTTGTTATCAATAATACCATCTCCATTAAAATCTACATAACGGAAATCTCCAGGTGCGGTTTCATCACTTTGAAAAAAGATATCTTCTAAATCATCTGCAGTTAGACTAGGATCATTAGCTAAGGCAGTAGTTCGAGCATCTGCATTGGCTGCAGCAATTTCTTCCTCATTTTGAAAAAGGCCATCCGTATGCCAGCCAAAGAAAGAAGCAATTGGTTGGCCTACATCTGTTTTGGCTACGACATCCCCGAAGATAGCACCAGAAAAAATAGGGGCATCTCCACCTAAAAATGTAACCTCATTTTTGATGATCGAAACATTTCCACCTAATTCATATTTGAAGGCTCTATCTCTGTTTCTATAATTTAATGCCAACTCAACACCTCGGTTATCAACGGTACCAATATTTCTGGTCGGAGCAAATGCACCAACGACTCCAGGTATTGGAGGATTGTGAAGCATGTCTACCGTTTCTTTGATAAAGTAATCTCCAATGAAATTTATTTTACCATCAAACAATTCCAAGTCAACACCAAAGTTGGTTTGAATAGAAGTTTCCCAACGCAATTCCGAGTTCGCAATTTGAAGAGCCACTACCCCATTGGTAATTGTTTCGTCTGGACCAAAAGTATAATTCTGTCCTCCATTTACATTTGTGGACCATTGATAATCTCCGATTCTATCATTTCCATTTTGCCCCCAACTAGCACGGAATTTCAACAAACTAATTGCATTTACATCAAAGAAGTCTTCTCTGGAAACTACCCAAGCTAAAGAAGCAGCCGGGAAATATCCAAAACGATTGCTTGGTCCAAATCGAGAAGAACCGTCTGCACGAAAAGAAACCATCGCTACATATTTGTTTTTGTATTCATAGTCAATTCTACCAAAAGCAGAGAATAAAACATTTTCAACTGCCCATTGAGAAGCGCCTCTCGTACCACTATCAATGGTATTGTTGATGTAAGCATCTTCTGGATCATTGGACGGTAGACCAGTGTTAGAACTGCCATTAAATTCAATTCCCCCATCGATATAAGAGATACCACCCAATGCAGTAAAACTGTGATTTTCACCTATATTATCCGTGTAAGTCAATACATTTTCCAATTGTGATGACCTAAAAATCCAGTCGTTGATTCCAACTGAATTTGTCAAATTGACCTCAGGTGTAGGTGGTGTATCTGTACTATCTACTGCCAAATTCCAAGTAGGACGGAATCCTCTTTCTTGTGCAAAATTCACATCTAAACTATAAGTAGATTTTAGTTTCAATTTTGGAGTAAAATCGATGGTTCCATAAACGGCACCGACCAATCGATTGGTTGTCCAACCTCCATGTGTATTTGCAATGTTATTGACAGGATTTCTAATATCCGTATCAATAAAATCTGAGTAAGCATAGGTTCCATCCGGCTTCAATACAGGCGTCAAAGGGTCCATGTTTAAAGCTTGAATAATAGGAGAATCAAACTGATTGTTTTCAACAAGTGCAGATCTTGTTAGATTTGTAAAACCTAAGTTAGTTCCAACATTCAACCAATCTTTTACTTGATATCCTGCAACTGCTCTTACGGTCTTTCTTTCAAAAGATGATTTCGGTCCACCAACAATTCCTTCTTGTTTGAAGTAGTTGCCAGAAAGACCAATATTGAAACCTTCAGCACCTCCATTCATGCTTATTTGATGACTCTGAATTGGAGCGCTCTCAAAAATAGCTTCTTGCCAATCCGTTCCTTCGTTGAAAATAGAGGGATCTTCCAAATTAATACGTGGTGCAACTCCTGCGTTGATATCCTGTTCGTTTTGAATAACAGCGTATTCACGAGCATTTAATAAATCTATTTTTTTGGAAGCCTTTTGTATCCCATAATAGCTTTCATAGGATATTTTTGCTTCTTGATTGGCTCCAGCACCGGATTTGGTTTTCACTAAGACCACACCGTTTGCAGCTCTTGAACCATAAATCGCAGCAGAAGCAGCATCTTTTAAAACGGAAATGCTCTCTACATCATTTGGATTTAAGAATTCCAGATCCGCAACCGCAATTCCATCAACAATATATAATGGATCACTATTATTGACGGTACCAAGTCCACGTACTCTCACTGTTAGTGCAGCACCTGGTGAACCAGAATTTTGAGTAATTTGTATACCTGCCGATCTTCCTTGCAATGCTTGCTCGACTCTAAGAACTGGTGTTTCGGAAATTTCATCGGAACTCAACGTAGCAACAGATCCACTGATGGAGCTTCTTTTTTTGTTACCATATCCAACGACTACGACTTCATCAAAGTATTGTGCAGCCGTACCCATTTCGATATTTATAGATGCTCTTGTGTCGATAGGTACGTTTTGGGTTTCCATACCGACATAAGAAAAAATAAGGGTTGAAGTGGGTGAACTAACATTGATTTCATAAGTTCCATCAAAATCGGTTATGGTACCATTTGTCTCGTTGCCTTGCTCGACTACTGTGACACCGATGAGTTCTTCATCTCCTTCCATCACCTTTCCGGTAACAGTATGTTGAGCAGAAAGTGAAATGATCATCATTGCAAAGACACAGGTGAGAAATGTCTTGAACATATACTTGTTTTTCATAAAATTTTAATTGAGAAAAAGGATAAAAGAGTTGCTGAAATCGCCACTCCTTTATCCTTTGTAAAACTGATAAATTAAGTTCTTACTGAACTAATAATTTCTTGGTAGTTGTTTTTTGTCCAACTTTTACCTTCACAAAATGAAGTCCACTTGGGAAATCGGTTACTTCAATTTGCTTTGTAGCTACATTGTTAAATTCAGATTGGAAAATAACTTTTCCAGCGATATCAACAATTGAAATTTCCTGATTAGGCGTTACTTCATTGAATTCAATTGTAAATGCTTGGTTGGTGATTGTTGGGAAAATACGAACCAAATCATTGTCTACAATTATATTTTCGGTATTTACCATTAGGTCACATGATCCGAATGACACCAAGTTGATGGTCGTATCTGCTGGAGCTAACAATAACAATCTGTTTGTAAATTGACCAGAAGGATCTGTAATCGTACAAGGCTCCTGTGAGTCAATAATTTCTGCGTCATTTCCATTTAAGAATTTATACTCATGTGCCCCTTCAGGTAATTGTACCGTTACCGTATAAGTGTCGTCACCTTCAGGATCTAACATTTCTGTTGTCATCGCTTGCCAGTTATTGATAGAGTTTCCAAAAATCCAAACACCATCTGTTACTGTTTCCATTGACATATCAACATTGAAAGTCACATTGTATAATTCAACTTGTCCGCATGAGAAATCCGTTGTACACTCTCCATAGCAAGTATTGATAACTACATCATCTGTCAAAGCAGGTAGGTTTCTATCATTAAAAGGCTCCACTGCGCAAGATTGACCAGCTATGTTTTCTTTACAGCTCCAATCAGGTAAACAAGTCCCGTTGATAAATGTATAGTCAGAAGTAAATCCTACACCTCTCTCGATTGTCAAAGACCAAACACCATCTCCATCATCATCTTTTAGTGGGAAATCACCGTGTCCAAATGCGACACCACCAGCAACAAACAATCCTTCTGGGCTTACTACATCAATCAATGCATCACTCACATTCCAAGTAATTGTCAATGCTTCTCCGCAAGCGTAGCAACTATTCCAACAATAAGTACCCTCTGTAACATCCGACAACACAGTCATCGATCTATTGGTGAAAATATTTCCATTACCATCATCTGTTGAAACGGTACATTCATCTGTTCCATTAAATTCTTCCTGAACCGCCCAATCATCTAAAGTGAATTTATATTCGTATGCACCTTGTTGCATTGTCACGGTACCTTCCCAAATATTATCTCCATCTGTATCATCAAGTGGGTTTGCAACGCCATTCCAACCGTTGAAACTTCCGCTTACGTATACTTGTGTGTAGGTTCCTGTGTATTCATTCATATCTACGCTAAAAGTTACGTCGTAATCATTGACTACATTGCTGGTTTTTACAACAAAATCATCCAGATAAAAATTAATGTCAGTCCCATCACCGGCAACACCGAAGTCAGGGAAAATTACTAGGTTTGGATAGATAAAGCCAGCAGTCGTACCCATATTCCCTTCAAAAGAAGGAACTGTTAAATCAAAACACACTTCTTCCCATTGGTTATTTCCAACGACGGTTTGCGTATTTATCCAGTTATCAGGATCTGTGTTATCTGCCAATTCTAATTTCAGTGTCATATTTCCAGGGTGATCTGAGTGCACTTTCATACAAATTTCAGAAGTCAATGTCCCATCAATAGGGTTTGCTAGTCCACCCACCAAAAAAGATCCTGCCCAAGTTTGAGCGTCTCCGCCTTTTATATATTGCATCACGTTTGCACTGGTATTCACACCTGTCGGATTTGGATTAGGAATAACGGTAGTAAGTGTACCGTCAAGAGAAGAACCAAAATATTGGAAATCGCCAGAAAGTGACTCCCAATCTAAAAAAGTAGTGCAGGTAACATCACCACCTCCGCCGCCACTAGGAATCGTAAAGTTGTCAAAATAAGCATCTACCTGTGTTCCTGTCCCCATCACACCAAAATCAACGAACATGACAATATTGTTATACATATTCCCTGTACCAGGAGCCATGTTTCCATCCAAAGAATTCAAGCTTAAATCAAAACAGATATTTTCCCAAGCATTGGTAACCGTGTTTACTACTTCTTGTCTGTAGTTGATTGGATCATTTGGGTCAGCTGTCTCTAATTTCAAACTCACATTTCCGATGTGATCCATCCAAACATCCATACAAACTTGGCCACCATTCGTTGCATCAATACCTCCTGCTGGCGGCATTGTACTGAAAGCGCCTCCCCAAGTAGGTGCATCATCTGCTTTGGAAATTTGGATGACCATAGCGGATGTATTCGCACCAGATGGATCTGGGTTTGCAATAGCTGATGTGACGACTCCTTCAAGTGAACCTCCAAAATGTTGGAATGAAGTTGCGGATCCTGGGTTTTCAAAATCCCAGATATTTGTTTGGGCAGAAGCAAAGGCAATTGCAAAACAAAATAGAATAGTAAAGTATTTTTTCATAATTAGGTTTTATAAGAAAAGAATAATATTTCGTCAAGTGAATTTTAAAAGAATAAAATTACTTTCTCGATTACGCAAAATTAGTTTAATTTAAAGGTGAATTTGGCATTATGTACTACATCATGGTTACAACACCCTATTTAATAGAGTACATCACACGTCATTTTAACAAAAATTGAATCGAATTAGATTTCCATGAAATTAAAAAGAGGAAACAGAATATTATTTTTTTTGTTCATAAGTTGGAGTGTTTTATTGAATGCTCAAAATTTTAATTTGGGAAGTCCTATTATTTCCAATTTTTCGAAACAGACCTATCAAGGTGCCACGCAATCATGGGATGCAATTTACGGACTCAATGATCACATCTTTTTTGCTAATAACGATGGATTACTAAGTTATGATGGCAATACTTGGGAAAAGTTTGCATTACCCAATAAAACGATCACTCGGTCGCTAGCTATCCATCAAAACAAAATATATGTGGGTGGTCAAGATGAAATTGGATTTTTTCAGGCTGTAAAAAGTGGGCATTTGATTTATCAATCGATTATGGAACAGATTCCTAGTGCTCACAAAAATTTATCAGATATATGGGATATCGAATTTCAAGATACTACTTTATTTTTCCGGACCTCTGATAAAATTTTTCATCAACATCAAGATTCATTTATTGTTTATCAAACTGGAAATCCGATAACAGCGCTTGGCAAATTCAATGACCAAATTATTTTTGCTGAGCGACAACAAGGACTTTTTAAAATTGAAGGTAACACGTATTCTTTTGTGGAAGGTACTGAGATCCTAAAAGATAAGGACATCTCAAAGATGCTTACTCTGACAGAAGATTTTTTTCTTATCTGTACCGAGAGAAATGGGGTGTATGTATTTGATGGGGCGAATTGCACAGAATGGTCTGCAACCAATACTGCTTTTTTTAAGAAGAATCGAATCTTAAGTGCTTGTAAAATAAATAACAATCAATTGGCGATCGGAACTTTACTAAATGGTGTAGTTATTCTGAATATCGACGGTGAGGCCATTTATCATATTCAAAAAGAAAAAGGATTGCAAAATAACAGTATATCTACAATGTGTACGGACAACTCTGGCAATCTCTGGCTGGGAACTTACAACGGAATAGATCAGATAAAAATGGGTGTTTCTATTTCTAAAATTATACCCGATGGAAATTTGGAAGGTGCTGTTTATGATGTTGCTATTTGGAATGACCATATTTATTTTGGGACTATAAACGGACTTTATTATTTGCCCTGGAAAGATTATTACAATCCATTTCAAAAGGAAGAGTTTAAGTTAATACCGAATACTGCCGGACAAGTTTGGGGACTGGATGTGATAGATGATCAATTATTTCTAGGTCACAATGATGGTGCTTTTCAAATTACTACTGAACAGGAAGCCATAAAAATGGGCACTCCTCCAGGTGCTTGGAAATTTATCAAGCTAGATGACCAACATTTAATTTCAGGAAATTATGAAGGGTTGAATTTATACAAAAAAATAAATGGTCAATGGGTTCATGAAAAAAAGTACCAAGGCTTTAATGAATCTTCGAGAATTTTAACGTTGGATAAATTTCAAAACTTATGGGTCGCGCATCCTTATCGTGGAATTTTCAAAATAAAATTCGCCTCCGATTTTCGATCAATTGATGTTGAAAAAATCGAATCTGATAAAATCGGTCAACCATTAGCTAGTTATGTATTCGATATCAATAACGAAACCTATGTCACGAATGAAGAAAATATTTTAGTATTTGATTACCAAAAAAATGCTTTTAAAAATAACAACAAATTTTCTGAAATTCTTGAAAACAATGCCGACGTAAAAAGATTGTTTGAAGATGAAGAAAACCATATTTGGTACATCACTCCTACCCAAACAGGTGAAGTGGTTTTAGATGAAAACAATGACTTTACTCACGTGATTTATCCTGAAATAAGTGATGTTTTTGTTGGTGGATTTGAAAATTTAATCCTTTATTCTGATCAGCATATATTTGCTTGTACCGAAAAAGGAGTGTTGCATTTCAATAAATTAAAATCTAGACAAGCACATCAATTGAAAGCCAATATCAGTTCTATGTACTCATTAAAACCTGTAAATGAATTGTTGCACAGTGGGTACAGAAACACACAGTACATCCCTGATTTAGAAGCGGATCAAAATGAAGTTCGATTTACTTTTTCTACGGATAATTTTGTAGATCCTAGTAATATATCGTACTCATTTAAACTGGACGGTCTGGATAAAGAATGGAGTCAGTGGAGTGACATCAACACCAAGGAATACACGAATTTAAATAACGGTGATTATTCCTTTTTATTGAAAGCCAAAGATCAATTTGGAATTGAAAGTGAGGTGACCCATTTTGATTTTCATATTCAAGCGCCTTGGTATAAAAGCTTAATCGCTTATCTCATCTATACCCTTCTTGCTATTGGATTTTTATTGGCAATGGTAATGATTCCAAGAATTCGACATCTAGAAGAAACTGCACAACTATTAGAGGATAAAAAGGAAAAAGAAGCAGAAGTGGAAAAGCTCAAACTTGAAAAATTGCAATCAGAAATCGATTTCAAAAATAAAGAATTGGCCTCCTCAACAATGCATTTACTTCAGAAAAATAGTACGCTCAACAAGGTACGTGAAGACATTGAGAAAATTCAAAAACGACTGGAAAGTGATGAGGCCAAAAAAGAAGTTCGAAAGGTATTAAGTGTCTTAAAAGATGATGAACGACTTGAAGAAGATTGGGAAAATTTTTCTTACCATTTTGATCAAGTTCATAGTAATTTTATCAAGCGACTAAAACAAAATTATCCAAATCTTACACCAAAAGATCAGAAGCTCTGCGCTTATCTTCGCATGAATTTGAGCACCAAAGAAATAGCACCTTTATTGAATATTTCTGTGAGAGGGGTTGAAATTAGTCGCTATCGATTGCGGAAGAAATTGCAGTTGGCTAAAGAGGAAAATTTGTCTGCTTTTATGATTGAGTTTTAGAGGGATAGTGATTGGTGATTAGTATTGAACGGTAGGATTGAATACGTTTTCTAGATGAGGTGTATTCAATCCTGCCTTTCAAAACTAATAACTAGTCACTAAAAAATTTGCTTCACAATTTTTTTTCACCACTCCAACACTATTTTCCCAAAATGTTTCCCACTTTCCTGATATTTAAAAGCATCCACTAACTGATCAAAGGCAAAACTTTTGTCCAAAACAGGTTGCAATTGATTAATATTGATTGCATTCACCATTGCTTCTTGCATTTCTCGACTACCGACTGCAATTCCGGTCATGGTTAAGTGTTTGAAAAATAATTTTGGAAACGTAATTTCTCCTTTTCTTCCATCTCCTAAAATTCCGATTGAGATGATATGTCCACCGATGGCTGCTGCTTCTATCGACTGTTTCATCGTACTCCCACCGCCCACATCTATAACATGATTTACCCCACCATCTGTCATTTTGAAAATTGTTTTTCCCCACCTTTCATCTTCTCGATAATTAACGACTGCCGTTGCACCCATCGCTTTCAATCGTTCTGCTTTTTGATTGGATGAAGTGGTTGCAAAAACTTCAGCTCCAATAGCTTTTGCCATTTGTAATGCAACAATAGACACTCCACCTGTTCCTTCTATCAAAATCTTCTGTCCTGCCTGCAAATTCCCTTCAAACATTAAAGCTCTCCATGCGGTCAGCCCTGCTGTCGGTAAAGTTGCTGCAGCCGCGTAGGACATCCCTTCAGGCATTGCTGTAAGTGCACTTGCAGCAACACAAGATTGTTCTGCCATAAAACCATCCATAGACTCACCAGAAATACCGATTGTTTTTTGCATCGTAGGTTTCCCTTCAATCCAATTTGGGAAAAACATCGACATCACTTTATCTCCAACATTCCATTTACGGACATCTGATCCAGCTGCTACGACTTCACCAGCACCATCAGACATGGGTACTCTTCCATCCATCACTTTTATTAATCCTCGTGCCACTAAGTAATCGTGGAAATTTAAAGAGGTAGCATGCCATCTGACAACAACTTCATCTGCTTTAGGAGTTGGAGCTGGTTGTTCTACGATGTTGCAATTTTCAAATCCTCCCGGTTCGTTTATTATTAATTTTTTCATTCGTTTTTATTTTTTTAACATGGTTTGTCTATTACCCCTCCATCAATCTAAGTAATTTCAAAAATATATTCTACCAATCTTGCAGAAGTAGCTTCAAATTAATTTACAGTTTTCCCAGAACCAGAAAATTCTTATAAAAGACTAATCAACTTCAAAATGATTCTGATTTTCGAAAATTGGGGACTGATTATCAATTGGATATATGCTCAATTAACAAAACAATTTTAAATAAATTTACGTAGATTATATTACATCTGATACGTATTCGTAAATTTGTGAATATTAATCGATGATGGAACAATTCCATGTTGAGATTTTCTATTGATTCAAAAATAAAAAAAACAAAAATAGACCGTCATGCAAGAGCATTTATTAGAAGAAGAACATATCATGTTTCGCGACGCTGTTCGTGAATTTTGCAAAAAAGAAATTGAACCAAATTATGAGCGTTGGGAAAAAGCAGGTCAGGTAGACCGTGAATTGTGGACCAAAGCTGCAGAATTAGGAATGACCAGTATTTTTATTCCTGAAGAATATGGCGGTATGGGCTTAAATGACTATCGATATAATGCAATTATTTCTGAGGAAATGGCAAGAGTAAATGGAACAGGTCCTGGTATCGCCATTCAAAATGATATTGTAACACCATACTTACTGACTTATTTAAATGACAAGCAAAAGAAAAGAGTGTTGCCGAAAGTAGCATCCGGAGAATGGATCGGTGCTTTGGCAATGACCGAACCTGTTGCAGGATCAGACCTTCAGAGTATGCGTACCACTTGCATCAAAAAAGGAGATCATTATATTATGAATGGCTCCAAGACTTTCATCTCTAATGGTATCATGTGCGACTTTGCAGTGACTGCTGTGAAGACTGATCCTGAATTAGGGCACAAAGGAATGTCGATGGTTTTGGCAGAAAGAAGTTTTGAAGGTTTCTCTAGTGGAAAAAATCTGGATAAAATTGGGATGAAAGGTCAAGATACTGCCGAGTTGTTTTTTGATAACATGAAATTGCCGGCTGATAATATTCTTGGCGAAGAAGGAAAAGGATTTTATTACTTAATGAATAATTTACCGCAAGAAAGAATGTCAATCGCCATCACTGGTTGCGCCAATGCAGAAGCAGTGTTAGAATGGACGATTCAATATTGTAGAGATAGAAAAGCATTCGGAAAAGAAATCGGACAATTCCAAAACTCTCGTTTCAAATTGGCTGAAATGAAAACGGAGTTGACAATTGCGCGCACCTTTGTCGATGCTTGTATCTTGGAATTAAATGCACACACCCTTACTCCTGAAAAAGCGGCAATGGCTAAATATTGGGTCTCTGATTTGCAATGTAAAGTTTGTGATGAATGTCTGCAACTACATGGCGGATATGGATATATGAATGAGTATCCGGTCGCTCGTGCCTATCGTGATGCGCGTGTGCAACGAATCTATGGTGGGACGAATGAGATCATGAAGGAAATTATTGGTCGTGCGATGGGATTTTAGGATTGAAAACGGATAAATTGGAAACGGTTAGCACCATTTCCTTAAAAATTATATCATCCCTTTGGGATTCGTCGAACTCCAAGTCCCAGAGGGACGATATAATTCTCAACAATGGGAGTATCCCATTGTCTTTGGGTCTACGATTGTCTTTAGAAATCTCCTATTGTCTTTAGGTCTACCATTGTCTACACATCCCATCTAAGCATACGGAATAGGATACGCCCGCAACACTGCATCTACGTCCTCCAAAAAAGCCTTACTCACTCGCTTATCAAAAGCATCAATATTTTCTTTCAATTGCTTCATCGTCGTAGCACCAATAATCGTAGAGCTCACCCAAGGAAACTGATCTACCCACATCAATGCTAATTGACTTGGGGTAACTTTATGTTTCTTGGCGACTGCCACATATTTTTTCACCGCATCATGAACCATTTTTTGATCTCTGAAAATTCCATGACGACCTGCAAATGACCAACGCGAACCTTTTGGTCTTTTCCCATTGGCGTATTTGCCCGACAAAACACCACTTCCTAATGGCGACCACGGCAAATATCCTATATCATTGATTTCGCATGATTCGATTACATATGGCCAATCTTTGGTTTGTACCAAACTGAATTCATTTTGCAATGACACCATTTTGGGAAGATCGTGTTCTCTTGCCAATTGGATATATTTTTGGATGCCCCAAGGAGATTCATTGGACAATCCGCAGTATCGAATTTTACCTGCTTTGACACATTTTTGTAAAGCTTGCAAAACACCCAACATATTTTTATCTTCTTTCTTTTCCTTTATTGTTGAAAAATCTGCTTTTCCAAACCAATGTTTATTAAAATGCGGGTATTCTCTGTTAGGCCAATGGAGCTGATACAAGTCAATATAGTCCGTATTCAATCTTTTCAGGGAACCTTCAACTGCTTTAATGACCGCCTTTCCAGTAATATGTCTACCTTTTCGAATCCAATCCACATCTCGGCCGCATATCTTGGAAAAAATGATCATCTTCTTTCTTTTAGAAGGATTATTTTTCACCCAATTACCGATAATTTTTTCGGTGTTTCCATATCGATCTGGTGCGGGAGGTACCGAATAAATCTCGGCGGTATCCATACAATTGATGCCTCTATCGATTGCATACGCTATTTGTTCGTCTGCATCCTTTTGGTCGTTTTGTTTTCCCCAAGTCATTGTCCCAAGGCAAACCCTGGACACTTTCAACTTACTACTTCCTAGTTTTCCGTATTTCATAGTTTCTACTCTTTTATGTTGAAAATCAGCTAGTTAGAAATAAATAATCTCTTAAATGATTTTCTTTAAAGTTATAATTCTTGATTAAGTTTGAGCAAATTTAAGTATTATTTTAACCTTACCTAAAATTAAACGTTACAGTACAAGTAGCATAAATAAAATTGAACAATTAACGAATGTCAAAGAATATAAAAGAGCTTATCAATTTATTGACCCTTGAAAAAATAGGGGAAGGAAAATATCAAGGTACCAATTATAAAACACCTTGGAAAAGAGTCTTTGGTGGACAGGTTTTGGGACAAGCATTGCACGCTGCTTATCAGACGGTACCGGAAGATCGGTTGGCGCATTCGATGCATGCTTATTTTATTTTGGCAGGTGATATTGAGACACCGATTACTTACATTGTGGATACTATCAGAGATGGTGGCAGTTTTACGACTCGACGGGTGAGAGCCATGCAAAAAGATCGACCGATTTTTATTTTGGCGGTTTCTTTTCAATTGCAACAAGATGGGTTTGATCATCAAATATCCATGCCGAATGTTTTACCACCTGATGCTTTACTTCCGGATTACAAACAAATTGAGCCGCTTCAAAAAACGCATCCAGCATTGTACAAAAGGCTAACTGTGATACATCCCAATGCGATTGAATTTCGACCAGTTGAGAACACGTATAAAGATGCCAAACCAAGTAGACCCTATAGACATGTATGGTTTAAATCCGTTGAGAAATGCGATGTGAGCCTTCCAATGCAACATCAATTTCTGGCTTATGCCTCCGACTACAACTTGTTAGGAACGGCCGTTTTACCGCACAAAGACAAGATGATTAATTCCAATGTATTTTTTGCGAGCCTAGATCATGCGATTTACTTTCATCGACCATTTGTAATGGATGAGTGGTTATTGTATGCAATGGATAGTCCGAGTGCTTCTGGTTCTCGTGGATTTTCTAGAGGTAGTATTTTTAATGAACAAGGCGTTTTAATTGCATCCGTTATACAAGAAGGATTGATTCGACAAAAATAACATCATTACATTTAATGTCAGAAATTCAAAAATCAAATCATGCGAGATCTTCCTTTCTAAGGAAAGGCCTAAAAGTATTGATGTGGTTTTTGCTTGTCGTAATTGTTTTGTTGGTAATATTTTACATTTCACTAAACGCTTATTTAAATTCTAGTGAAAAGAAGGTACTAGATAATTTGGGTTTTCTGAAAGGTGCTCAATTGAGTTTTGAGAAAGTAGAATGGAGTGTGTTTAAAAATTTCCCGGATGCTACCCTATCATTAAAAAATATTGAACTAACCGAACCTGCTGATAGCTCAAAAATAATGCTAACAGGAGAAGAATTGGATCTTGGTTTATCAATTGGAGAAATTCTAAAAAAACAAATCGTCGTCAACTCCATTGACCTACAAAGCGGAAATATCGACTTGACCATTGACAAAAATGGAACATCAAATTTTCTTGATTTAATTAATTCGAAAGCAAAAAATACAACACACAATTCACGTAATTGGAAAGTTTCGATGAATGATTTGAAAATTGGATTAAACAACTCAATCATTTACCTTAATGATCAATCTCGAGGTTTCACCATTAAATCGGAAACTGGCAATCTAGTTGCTCAATTAAAAAAATCTAACAACCAAAAACAAACGGAATTAACATCCGATTACTTAGGCATTGAATTGATGAGAGAAAATGGAGCAACACTAAAAACAAAAATAGAATCGTTTCAGTCCACCATTACCTCAGATGACATCTATCCTGCACTGACATTTACTGGTAAAGTTCCTCAATTTGTTTACAAAAATCAGAAAGGACTTTTGGTTGATTGCAATATGGAGCAATTGAATAGCCATCTTCAGTTTACAGACAATCAATGGATACTTGACACGGATATGGTGACCAATATGAATGATCTGATTTTTAGTAAAAATAAAGACTCCTTCGTTCCCAACACCACACTCACCGGTAATTTTCAAACCCAATTTGAGGAGGGTAAAATTTCTATTCGCCCTTTCGAACTGACTATTGATGAAGAACTATTTTTGTTTGAAGCTAATTTTCATCCTGGACATTACAACAAAATAACACTTGAAAATAACCAAACGAATTTTACAAAAACAATTGCATTTCTACCTACTGATCTACAAAAAGATATCCGTCCATACCAAGTCAAAAAACCATTTTATTCAAAAACGAAAATTGAAGGTCCGTTCAAAAAAGGGATAAAACCCATTGTTACGGTTGATATCAAATTATCTAATAATGAGGTTGAGGTTTTAGGAGAGGCATTTCAAAATGTAAAATTAGAAGGTCAATTTACCAACCAAATTCAACAAGAAAATGGGAAATGGCTAAAGTCCAAAAACGATTTTCAATTTAAATTTAACAAGGTATTTGCAAACTATCAATCTTTTGATCTATCGACACCTGAAGTTGTACTAACCAATCATACCAATAATGGACTGGCAATAAAAACAAATGCAAAATTCAAAGGAAAAGCGAGCTATATCAGTGATTGGTATAAAAATGATCAATTCTTTTTCGAAAAAGGAATTTTCGATTTAGGTGTTCAAATTAATGCTCCTTTTAAATCTTTCAACGACATCTTAATAGCAAGTAATGCAACATTAAATTTACAAGACTTTGCTGTTTGGTATGAACCTGCTAATGTTTCATTTCCGTTTGAAAAATTAGATGTAGCAAAAAAATCTGGAGATGCCAATTTTAATATTGTCAACAATTCATTTGTAAAAGGACATGATGTTATTGCGAACGGAATCCTTCAAAATATAAATGCATTACTTTTCAACAACGCTGATTTACCGACCAAAAGCGACATGCACATTATTTCCAAAAAACTAACTTGGGTCGATTTCATCAATCTGTTTAGTCAGAATGGGTACACAAAAAACGAGAAGCAAAAGTCCGAACGAGAGAAAAAATCATCCATGAAAGAAACGATTCGAGGGATGTATTATAACTTTCAACCGCATATTTCAATAGAAGTGGACACTTTAGCTTATTATGATATTTTGCAAATGGAACAATTCAAAACAGGAGTTCATTTTCAAGATCCAAACACATTAATATTAGAAAAAACGTCTTTCAACTATGATCGAGGAACCATCGATTTTTCTGGCAAATTAGATATCAGTGATCCCGACAAAACACCATTTGAATTTGAATTGCATACTAAGAATTTAAATTTAAACAAATTGTTGCCGTCATTTGATTATTTTAATATCAAGTTACTAGAAGACATCGATACGCATCCTGACGACGTGCGCATTACCATAAAACATAGCGGAATTATTGACGATGATTCAGGAGTCATAGCACACACTTCTACTGGTGAAATTCAGATCGAAAGTCAGGCACATAATGGAACGTACGCGACGATCAGCTATCAACCAAATGAAGATCAATCGAAACTTGAAACCAAAATCAATATTGAAGGAGACCCATCTTTATTCAATGAATTCTTCAAAACAGAGCAGTTCTTTTTCTTAGAAGGTCGATTCAATGTAACACTCGAATTTTTGGGCGACTTAAAATCGAAAGAACAATTGATGACTGAAACTGTTGCCATTTTTGCAATGCACGACGCATATGTATATTATAAGCCGGTTGATGTCAATTTCCCGTTAAAACAAGTGGATCTAAATTTAAAACAAGATAAAGCCGACTTTAGTTTTTTCGTACGTTCCGACTCAATGAACCGACAAATACTGTTTAATGGAGAAGTAGAAAATTTAAGTGAAATCATCATCGGAAATACGGGAAAAGCCATCAAGATGAATGTCAATATCAACTCTCCAATATTGGAATGGGGAACCTTAGTTGATATTTTCATCCCAGAAAATAATGCTGTGGAAAAAAAGGTAGATGAAGCTGCAATCAATGAAATGAGTCCAAGTAACATCAAAGCTTCTGTAAGCGGATTGATGCGTACTTTTAATCCGACCATTCGTTTAAATCTTAGCGAATTTATCTATTCTGATGACTTAGTATTTAATGATTTACATGCTCGCTTATCTTTACAAGATTCCGCAAATTTGGTGTTAGACAATACTTCATTTGATTGTTTTGATGGTCATATGGAGATGAATGGAACTGTAAATTTAGACCAGAAAAATAAGACATCGTTTCAAACTCACTTTATTTCGGAGAAAGTCGATATCAACAAGTTGATAAAAGGATTGGACTATTTAAAGTTACCTTCTCTCCGTAGTATTGAATCGCTGACTGGAGACATGGATATGAATTTCAAATTTGAAGGAACGATTGCGAAAG
The DNA here is from genome assembly GCA_937928575.1 of uncultured Saprospiraceae bacterium. GTDB lineage: Bacteria > Bacteroidota > Bacteroidia > Chitinophagales > Saprospiraceae > CALDGQ01. The sequence goes on from CALFWW010000028.1 coordinate 53,513, forward strand.
GCGGAAAAGGCTTGATTGACGAAGATACCAGAGGATTTTTGGATTTCAAATTACGCGATGTTGGTATTACCGGATTTCCCTATTTAGATACCATCGCTACCAAGATGCGCATGAAAAGACGATTCGATGATATACAATTTGCAACTCTTTCAAATAAACTGACTATTCAAGGCAATGAGATTGATATTCCGTTGATGGAAGTTCAATCCAATGCATTGAGTTTATTCATTGAAGGAAAATTGAGTTATGGCGACAATACCAACATATGGCTTTCTTTTCCAACAAGTAATTTACGATTGAGAGATTATAACACTATCCCCGATACAACTGGATATGCTGTTGCTGGTCGGAAGTTGTTTGTTGAAATCACTTCAGATGATGATGGGGCCAATCATTATCGCTTTCGATTGCGGAAAAAACGATTTTATAAGACTCGTGGAATGCCTCAGCAGTTTCGGAAAGATCGGAAGCGGTGGCGGAAGGAACGGCGAATGGAGAAAAAGAAATAACAATTACGAATAGACAAGAATATTTTTTCAACGCTGATGACTCGCATTCCAACTCTCCACCATCACCGTCAGTAGAATCAAACTTCCACCAATCAGACTCCGCCAACTTGGCAATTCATTCAAAAAAATAACGGCTAATAAAATACCAAATATCGGCTGCATACTACTCATAATACTTGCGGTGCTGATTGAAAAATGTTTAAAGCTATTCAAAAACAAGGTGTGACCGATGGCAGTAGTGACCAATCCTAAGAAGACAATATAAGGTATATTGGGTGTAACATTTTCATTTGGATAAATAAGCAAGACCGGTAACAAAACCAGTATCATCACCGCCACTTGATAAAACATCAATATCGAACCATTAAAGCTTTCAACCTTCGATTTTAAAATTAAATTACGAATTGAATAACTCAAAGCCGACACTAACCCCATCATCAATCCCTGAACCATACCGCTTTCTATATCAAATGTTGGCAACAAAAAGAAAACGCCTATAAGTATCACTCCAGTCAATATTAGATGCATCGGTTGCAATTTAGTTTTGAAAAAAAAGGGCTCCATCAGCGTAGTCATGATGGGATAAGTGAATAAGGACAACATCCCCACCGCAACGTTGGACCATTGCAAGGCATAAAAATAAGTCACCCAATGCGTCGTCATCAAAATCCCAGTCAGCAATAAGGTTGGTCCTTCCTTTTTTAAGTTGAATTTAAACTGGTATTTCTTAAAATAACAAAATGCACCCAAAAACAGTAAAGCAAATACTGCTCGATACCAAATAGTCAAAGGAGGAGGCAAAGTGATATATCGCCCCAAAGCACCAGAAGTACTGATACAAAACATTCCCAAATTCAGGAGTAAGATATTTTGAAGATGTTGACTTTTCATGTACCCTGCAATTTAATCATTCGAGCATCAATATTTTATAAATTTTCAAATTGAATAATTGTTGTAATTTGCTGAAAAATCAAAGGGTTGCTTTCAAAACTAAAGTACTATTTCTTTTCTTGGATCTTTTGGCTAAGTTACTTTGCAGTGGCAAGGGCTCTTTTCTTAGGTTTAAATTGGAACAAAACAAATGGAGAGGCTACATTTTTTGAATGCATTCAATCCTTTCTTTATGGTGCAAAATTGGATGCTTCCGTAACGGGCTATTTGATATTTTTTCCAACCTTGATCCTGATTGCAGATTCGATTTTCAAGCACAGTTGGTTTTTAAAAACAGTAAATATCTACACCAACATTTTGATATTGATCATTTCCATTTTAGTGATGATTGATAGCGGTGTCTATCCACATTGGGGAAACAAATTGGATGTGTACGGCGCATTTTATCTAAACAACATTGGTGAAGTCATGAATTTTGTTTCTTTTAAAACGGTCATTCTTTCTATACTGTTGTTTCTTATTCTGGGGTTGCCATTTTACTTCATTTACAAAAAGGGAGTTCATCCTATTTTATATCAGCATAAGAGCAAATGGACCAGTGCATTCGTATTTTTATTGTTGGGCATAATGAGTATTCTCCCCATCAGAGGTGGCCTGAGTATCAATCCAATTAATTTGAGCACCGTTTATTTTTCCAACAAAACTTTTTTTAATCATAGTGCGATCAATGTCGCTTGGAATATCATCTACACTTATAGTGAGAAGGATAAACTGTATCAGTCTTTTGAATATTTTGATACCAACAAAGTACAGTCATATGTAAAACAACTTTACCCACTTAATCTTCATTCGCCAAAATTACTAACTGCCAAGAGACCCAATATTGTTTTCGTGATTTTAGAGAGTTTTACATCAAAACTGATTTTTCAAAAATGGGATAACATTACCATTACTCCCAATCTAAATGACTTAGCAAAAGAAGGATTTTACTTTTCAAATTTCTATTCAAGTGGTGACCGAACTGATGAAGGGTTGGTGAGTATCCTCAGTGGGTATCCTGCACAACCGATTAGCTACATCATCAATTATCAAAGTAAAACCGCAAAGTTACCATCAATCGTTCGTGACTTAAAAAAGGTTGGCTATCATACTTCTTTTTATTATGGTGGTGATATCAACTTCGCCAATATGAAATCCTTTTTGCTCCAATCAGGAATGGAAGAAATCATAGAGAAAAATGATTTTACACAAAACAAAGCGACTGCAAAATGGGGACTACATGATGAAGTTGTTTTTGAGAAAGTATTGGATGATATTAAAAAATCCGAAACTCCATTCTTCAAAACGATATTAACACTCACTAGTCATCCTCCTTTTGAAACACCCGTTCCTGTTGTCATTAATGGGCCAGATGTCAACACATTGTTTGCAAACTCAGCCAACTATACGGATCGGGCTTTGGGAAACTTTATTAATGAACTAAAACAAGATCCCGTTTGGAAAAATACTTTGGTCGTTTTGGTAGCGGATCACGGTGTTCCTTATCTGGATAATTGTAGTGTTTCTGATCCGAAAAAATTCAAGATTCCAATGATTTGGCTAGGTGGCGCGCTGGGCGAACAATTGACCCTAATAGATAAATATGCATCCCAAACTGATATTGCAAACACCTTGTTGTCACAATTAGACATGCCAGCAGAAAATTATCCTTACAGCAAGAATATTTTTTCACCCGCTTCGAAATCATTTAGTTTTTATACCTGGAATCATGGGTTTGGTTTTTTAGGGGATAGTACTACCCATATTTACAACCATACCAGCCGTCGTTTTAAGATTAAAGAAGGAAAAGAATTCCCAGATTCTATTGGAAATGCTTACTTACAAATGGTGTCTGATGATTATTTAAAGAAGTAAAAAATATTGACTACCCCAACCTAAAGAGAGCCGATAAACTATCTTAGCTTATCGGCTCTTTCTTGTTAGAAATATTATTTATTGTCCACCACATCCATCTATAAAAGCATGAAAAGAAGTACCTAATGTAACTTCAAAATCAGGTTTTAGATCAATGTAAGTTCCAGAATCATAATCTACATGTATGGGGCCATTCACCAACTGATTAGATTCAATCGGTCCTTGCACCTCATAATCGAAAGGCGCCGTTTGGACGCCCGTCAACATATTTCCATTGGCCATCGTGTACATGGAAGTACCATCAATTGTGATCGTTTGAGTCGTTCCTTCGATATCTATACAAGTCGTTTCTGTCAAAGAAAGACTACCCATCCCTTGGTTCCACTGAACCGTAACTTGATTGTTATTTTGAGAAAGAATCGTTCCGTTCGTCGCAGACCAACAATAAATCGAACCTATGGTCATCGGTACGGTATATGTTTCTGTCAAACCCGGACAAATGACCTGATTACCCATTGGCACAGGAGAATCAAACGCCATGGTTTTATCATATAAAAAATTGACACCCTGATTATAGATAGGTTCCCAATTATTATTAGGGAAAGAGATAATTGTAGACGTTGTTCCATAAATCGTATGCCCTTCTCCGGGATATGGAAAAAATTGATGACAAGTCCCATTCGCTGTCAACTGCGCATCCATCGGAACGGCTCCATACATGGTAGGAAAAAGTGGAACATTAAATGGTGGTCCAGAATCATAGGGCACCACGTTGTCTGCATCACCGTGGATCAGTACCATCGGGATATCATCATATGCGTCGATGTGACTCGGATCCAAAACTGCTCCCCACAAATCAATAATTCCTGCCACTTCAAAGGGTTGTACATAATTATTTCCAGAACAATCCAAGCATCCTAAATCAGGATTGAAAATATTATAATTGGTCGTCGCAACTGGTCTTTCCGCTTCTTCCAAATGGGCAACATTGATCGCAGTAATAGCACCTGCACTTTGTCCACCAATATAAATGTGATCAGGATCAATATTAAATCCCAAATTATCCGGATCTTCTAAAAGATAACGAATCGCAGCTCGACCGTCTTGAATCGCACGATAAGCTGCACGCACTCCTTGATTGAATAATGCAAAATTGGCCGCATTGTCCAATCGGTATTCAATGGAAGCACATACGTATCCTCGATGGGATAAACTATCACACCAAGCCACCATATCAGGATCTGTTTTACTTCCCAAAATGTAAGCACCACCAAATATCATAACAACAAGCGGACGTTTTTGGAGATATTCTTCAGCAGGTGCTGGTTCGTAAAAATCCAGTTCAAGGCTTTGATTCCAAAACACTACATTTTGGGCATTCCCATAAGTGAGATCACTCGTCACTTGAATGTTATTGAAAACTCGTTCTTGATATCTGTCGGAAGTACAGTCGGTAGGTTGAGCTTGTATTTGTCCACAAAGTAGCGCTAGACAAAAGATAAATAGTGAGGTTACTCGTGTCATTTTGTTTTTAAAAGTCTGGTTTGGAAAAACAAAATAAGGAAAATATTGGAGACTACGAGAGAATTTAGAGTTTGAGCGAGGAGGACGTAAGTGTGTGAGTGCACATGCTCATGTCTTCCTCTCTCAAATTCTCTCAAACTCTAAAATTTGTGGAGCTGCAGGGAGTCGAACCCTGGTCCAGACAAAGTACTTAAAAACTTTCTACATGTTTAGTTTACAATTAAATTTTCGAGTCGAAGGGAGGCTTGTAAACATACCAATCTCCAACCGTATCCTTTAAAGTTTTCGACGCAAGGTCAAGGCGGTCCTATTGCTTATCCTGAGGGTTTTATTATGTGCGCGATGATGTGTATCAGAAATCAACCAAAGGGCACAAAGGTTGCTAATTCCTAGAATTAGGCAGCCAAGGCGAAGTTAGACTTGCCGTTTAAATAGTTGTTTGGTTGCTATTTTTTAACGAGGTAAACAATCATGCCTCGACATGCTTATCAGTAAATGATCTTTCCTGTCAATTCCAGGTCAGCCCCATTTTTCAACTATTTGCTATTCCTTTGAATAGACGCACAAAGGTATAACTATAATTGTATATAAAAAGTTTCTTTTGCGGTTAATATTTGATTTGATGGAAGGGAGGAAACACTACCTTAAGCGGAGACTAGTTGCTTCAACAAAAATGAAGAAAAAATAAGCGGAGAAAAAAGCGATACTTGATTTTAAAAAACAAATCTTCGCAGTGGAGCTTGTGCTTTTTCTTCTAGCATTTTCGCTTTTTTGAGGTAATATTTACTTGGAGATGTCTTGATAAATTCCTCAACATATGCTTCCTGATATCCAAAACATTGAATTTTGGTGTTCAATGCCAGCCAGCCAAATTTATCTTTATTTTCACACTGCTCTTTTTGAGATTGACCCAATGCCCTCAAGGTATGCTGACAATTGCCCTCTTGATAATAAATAAAAGCATTTGCATACTGTGCATCACAATAAGCACCCGAGGAAGGTTCAATTTTATTGAAGTGGGTTAAGCTGTTCGTCTTGTCGCCATCTTTATATAATTTAAGGGCTTGTTGATAGATGACTTTATCTGAGTTTTGAGTGGTGTTATCACTACGGGTCGTATAGTTAACCATCCGCTCATCTGCCATTGCGGCAGCAGCGATTGCAGCATCTGAATATTTTAAATTAATGAATAGCAAACTTCCCAGAAGCAACAATAACAACAATCCAATTACATATTTAAGTTTAAATGTTTTTTTAGGTGAAGCGGCAGCAGCTTTTTTATCAATAAGGAAAAAACCATCTTCTTTCAGCTTCTCTTTCTCTCCTAAAACCACTTTCTCAAACTTAGCTTCTGCTTCCAATTGAGTAGCAGTTGAGACGTTTTTTAAAAACTCATATCGATCAGCAAGATGACGATTCGTTTCTATTTCCTTTTCAAAAGAAATACGATCGCTCTTGGACAAAGTCTTATTGATATATCCAATGATTATTTCATCGTTTATATCTTGATTCAAGCTTTTAAAATTTTAAAGTTCATTTGTAATTTTTTTCAATTTATTGAGACATCTTTTTCTTTTTTGTCTGACAAATTCCAATGCATAATCCATCAAAACTGCTATTTCTTTATCTTTCTTTTTTTCAAAAAAAGTATAGCTCAAAAGTTGTCTGCAATTATCACCAATTTCATTCAATGCGATTGACAATTTATCATAGTTTTCATCTAATTTTATTTTTTCCAATAAAATCTGATCAAAATCTTCTGTTTCCTGTAAGTTATTACGTTGTAAATCTGGTGAGGTTAGGATTTTCTTCGATTTCTTTCTTCTTTCTAATTCTTTTAACCAAATATTTTTAACAACACCGGCTAGAAAATATTTTACATCGGTTTTGAGTACAAACTCCTCTTTACACGCGCCTCTAAATAAAACAATGAGTGCTTCCTGGAAACATTCCATCGCATCATCGAGTGTGCCATTATTCGTTTGGACAAATTTCGTAGTATATTGAAAACAGTCTGTGTATAACTGTCGAATCACTAAATTGTCTCCATCCCTAATTGCTTTTAGCAGTCTTTTGTTTTGTAAATTCAAAGGTTTTCAAATAGTTTGCATTAAATTGGGGACGCTAATTTAACAATTTGAAAACGGGGACTACAATATATAAGTTCCAAAATCTACAAAATGTGACCACTTACACATAATCACCTGACTATCAGTGTATTAAAAATGAAAATATATTGTTTTTAAGTTAATATAACAATGCAATATTTATTATCTATCTTAACCTGATTAGTAAAAATTCTCAAATACGATGCAATATAAATAAGTCTAACATTCTGTATCCAAACCGAGTGTAGGATTAAGAAGCGGGTGGCGGATTCTATATGTTTGACGGAGGAGTTTATAGAATCTAGACTTTTTGTTTCTTTTTTGTCAAATGAAAAAAGAAAATAACCAGACTCCTCAAAAATCAAAATTGAAATAGCATGAAATTGATGATTATTTTACTTAACTAAAATCGAATTTCAAGCATTCAAAAATTAAAAATTCGTTCCCCCTAAGGGCAGGGTTGTTAAGTTCTAAAAGCTCCAACGGAGCAAAAGCACGAAAAATGGGCACCGCCCGTTTATTAAACACGTCCTGTAGTTTAGCGCCAAAGGTGCGTAATCATTTGAAAATTCGAAATGGAAGCTGTTTCTTATCTATTCAATTTGTATAATATCAGATTTAACTTTGCTTGCGCTCCGTTGGAGCTTCTACTTCATCATTACATTAATATGGGCGTTGCCGGCGTTGCCCATATTTTATTGTTTACGCTCCTTCGGAGCTCGACAGAACTTAACAGCCCTGCCCTAAGGGCTTAAAACAAATAAATTACAACTCACAACGCTCTCACCTTATTCCAACTGATAAATCTCCATTTTATCCAACTGAATTTGTCCGGTCGTTCCCCACAATTTCATTTGGTTGAAAGGGACCGTTGGAAAAATTAGTTCTGAAAAAACAGTCAGTCCATCATCTGCAAAAATTTCAATTGAATGTTTATCTATCAAAATTCTGACATTAATTTTAGGTAAGGTTGAAAATTTGGGTGCATAATGTTCTTTTTGTTTGGTCAATTGAGGAAATAAATTTTGTCCCGCATTTGTTCTATTCAACAAGTACATTTTACGAATTCCATTGTAACTAAAATCAATCGATTCTCCTTTGGTATTTGACAACTCGATCGTATATCCTTCGTTTGATTTTTGCGAAAATTCTAAAACAAATTCTGAAGGGGAAGTAAATGAAGTCGCTACCGCATTTTCTTTATCAGATAATTTCATGGCACGCTGACTGATTTTGGAGCCTCTTTTTTGGTCAAAAGTATTGACTGGATTGGCAAATAATTTGATCCCATAATACGTGTCTTTCAATTCCAATTTCCTTGGTACGGTCAGGTAAGCTTTTTGTTTGGTCAAATTGTTGGTCTCAGCATATTTATTTGCATTCATCCTTCCAATAAAAATACGCTCATTGGTATCCGTATTTAAAGTAGTTTGGCCACCAGTATTGTCCGCTCCCCAATCCAACCACAATACTTTTGAAAACGGATTGTTATTGACAAATAGTTTTCCATCAAAATCACCAACAAAATATTGCGTTCCTCCTAATTTAGAAGGATGACCATCATCCATACTGACCATTAATACCCATTTTTTCCGATGATCATTTCCATCTACTTTCAATTGAAATAAATCAGGTGATCTCCAGGGTGCTTTCCCATGAAACCCCATTTTTTGTCCAAAATTACCGACATGCTTCCAATTTTTGAAATCAGTAGAATTGTAGAATAAAATTTGATCTGATAATGAAAGAAGTAAAATCCATTTTTTAAAATTGGGTTCATAAAATAGTTTTGTTCCCGTCACAAGTTTCAAAAATTCATCTTCCAAAATGGGTGCATCACTCAAAGTAGTGAATGCCTTCCCGTCAGCAGTCGTATACACATACTCGATCGTAGCCGAACCATCACCTGCATTTACAAATGAAGAACGATTGGCAGGAAGCGATTTTTTAGTTTCACTTTTTTCCCACAAAATTTGGTCTTTTGAACTTATCGAGACATTTTCTTCACCCAAACTGTAATCTAAAAAGTAAGTTCCACTCAAATAAACATACCCTTTTGGATCACTCATAAAACCATCGATATCAGTATAATTTAAACTAGAAGCCCTAGCATTTGAGTTGAGCAAATTTGTAGGAATGGAACCAGACGTGCTAGTAGCGTCCTGACACCCATAAAGTGAAATCAAAATAATGAATGAAAAGATAGTCCAAGCAATCCACTGACTAGGTGCCGATGTTATTTTCTGCGAACTCTTCTTGAAATTTAAAAATAAAAGCATGCGGTTTAAAGTTTGTTTGAAGCAACGAAATTAAGTAATTTGTATGAGTATATCTATTCCACGATTTTTACTAAGATCATACAAAATAACTGAACAGATTTCAAGCAACTTCAACGCTGAACTTACGTATGAAATACCTACTCCATTTCATTTTCATTCTAACTACATTCAACTTGTCATCACAAAATTTTTCCATCCAAAAAATCGAACCGCCATTCTGGTGGACGGGTATGAAATGGAATGAAGTTCAGTTAATGGTTTATGGCAAGAATTTGCAAGGCATCTCTGTCTCCTGCAATTCAAAAAATATAAAAATTGTAAAAGTACATGAATTAGAAAATACGGATTATACATTCGTCGACATCGCCATTACACCCGGCACAATTGCAAAGTCTCATACATTATTTTTTGAAAAAGAGGGGCGACAAACCCCTATTCAATTTGTGATAAAGCAACGAGCCGATAACGAAAGTTGTCATCAAGGTTTTGATCAAGAAGATGTGGTATATCTTGTTACACCAGACCGATTTGCACAAGGGGGAACGATTGTAGATGATTTAGGAACAGGATGGGAAAAAATCGATCGAACCAATCCAGAAATGCGACATGGTGGCAATCTAAAAGGGATTGAAAATCGATTGGATTATTTGGTTGAATTGGGAATCACCACAATTTGGCTAAATCCTGTCTTGGAAAATAAAATGGATCGTGGAAGTTATCATGGATATGCTGCTACAGATATGTATAATGTCGACCCTCGTTTTGGCACCAACAAAGATTACCAACAGCTTGTTAGAAAATCGCATGAAAAAGGAATTAAAGTAATTTATGATCATGTTGCCAATCACGTTGGTATCAATCATCCTTGGATCGACAATCCACCAACAGAAGACTGGATTCATGGAACTCGTGCTCACCACGTGAAAGACAAACACTACATGGCGTCGATTGTTGACCCACATGCAGATCCAAAAACATCAGAATTATTGGACCATTTTTGGTTTGTAGATGTCATGCCGGATATGAATCAGCAAAATCTATTTCTGAAAAAATATTTGATTCAAAACATGATTTGGTGGATTGAATATACCGGTTTGGATGGGATTCGGGAAGATACGTATCCTTATGCCAATCAGGAATTTTTGAAAGAATGGAATGCTACTATTTTGGACGAATATCCGAATCTAAACATTGTCGGAGAAGTTTGGAATCACTCGCCTGCTATCATTGCTCAATTTCAAAAAGGCGTACGGGATAACAATCTGCCTGCATTGATGGATTTTCCATTGATGGATGCTTGCCGCAAGTATCTTACCAGAAAAGGGAGACTACAAAACATCTACGAAGTGTTCACCCAGGATTTCCTTTACGATAATCCTAACAATTTAATGACGTTTTTTGATAATCACGATACGCCAAGAGGCATTTTTATTTCAAACGGAAATACGGCCAAAATAAAACAATGTCTCACCATCGTCATGACAACTCGAGGAATTCCCCAATTGCTATATGGAACAGAAATTAATATGGTCGGTGGCGAACAACATGTAGCACTACGTGAAGATTTTCCGGGTGGATTTGAGGGCGATGAAAGAAATGCATTTGACCCAAAACAACGAACCTCCGAAGAAAATGATATGTGGAATTTTATTCAGCAACTCCTTCAACTTCGCAAAAAATATCCTGCGCTTAGTAAAGGAAAAATGACACATTATCCGCTGACATGGGATTCAGATGTCTACAAATATTTCAAAACATTAGGAGAAGAAAAAATCTTGGTAATTGTCAATGGTCATGATCAAAAAAAGACGGTTGATTTTTCTGAAATTCAACATCAATTGGATGGCTACACTTCTTTTAAAAATCTATTTTCCAACAATACAACTTCTATTTCCAAAACCATTGAGATTGAAAAATGGGGTGTTAATATTTATTTATTGACGAAATAATTAGAATTCTTCTATAGAATAATGATTATGAAAAAGACATCCGTTAAAAGTGTTGTAGAATGAGGGCATACAATTAAATACCTGACAATTAGCCATCATCCATCTTAATCGCGCGGATAATAGATAATATCGAAAGATTATCCTTACCTGTTTACCTCTACACTCATAGATAAATCCACATCAATCGTCTAAAAATTAATCCACTTTCATAAAATTGTTGTTATTTGTAACCATTATAATAATCGTTACATTTTGATAAAAATTTCTTCCAATGAAAGTTTTTTACCTCCTACTTTTCACACTATTTAATACGGCATTATTTGGTTCCAACATCAAAGGTCAATTGCAAGACAACGAAAACAATGCAGTAAGTTTTGCGAATGTTGCTTTGTACAATTCCGCGGATAGTGTATTGGTCAAAGTTGAAATTTCAGATGATTCTGGAAAATTTATCATTAGCAATGTCGATCCTGGAAATTATTTTATCAAAGCAACTTATGTTGGATTGGCGGATTTAATTTTAGATAATTTGGTGGTTGAATCTGAAATGGATTTAGATCTTGGGGTTAAAAAATTCCAAGCAATGGGAATTGATCTGGAAGGTGCAACGGTCACGGCGACTCGAGCATTGGTAGAAGTGAAACCCGACAGGACTGTATTCAACGTACAAGGCACGATCAACAGTACGGGTTCAGATGCATTAGCATTGTTGCGAAAAGCACCTGCAGTAACGATCGACAACAATGACAACATCAATGTTTTAGGTAGAGCGGGTGTACTGATATATGTGGATGGAAAGCGCCTACCCATCAACGGAGAACAATTGAGTGGTTATTTAAAAAGTTTGCCTGCCGATCAAATTGACCGCATAGATATCATCACCAATCCAGGTGCCAAATATGAAGCTGAAGGAAACGCTGGAATCATTGACATCCGAATGAAGCGAGATAAAAGTCATGGTACCAATGGAACGATTAGTAGCACGGTAAGTCAGGGAAAACGTTTTCGATACAATTCGGATTTGAGTATAAACCATCGAAACAAGTTGGTGAATATTTTTGGGGCTGTTGGTGCTGGACGTGGCGCGAATGTTACCGATATGACTTTTAGAAATTTCCAAAACAGTTTATTATTAGACGAATCCAATTTACTTGAAAATGAAAACGATTTTAGAAATTTTCGAGTAGGGACCGATTTTTTTCTTGGAAAAAATCACACTGTTGGTTTTTTAGTAAGTGGTTTTGGATCTGACGGGACTAGCACAGGACTGAACAGAACTTTTATTTCTAAACAAACAAATGTTGCTGAGATTGATAGTGTTTTGGTTGCAGATAATAGAACTGAAAATACCAATACACAAATGCAATATAACATCAATTACCGATTTGACAATGCCAAAGCTGGTCGTTCTGTAAATATCGATTTGGATTATGGTCATTTCATCAATGAGAGTTTTAGAATTCAACCAAATTCATATTTCAATGCGGATGAAACCCAATTATTATCCGAAAGTAATAACGATCTAGACACACCAACCGATATTAAGATCTACACCTTCAAAGTAGATTATGAACAAAAATTATTTAACGGAAAATTGGGATTAGGAACCAAATTAAGTCAAGTCGTTTCTGACAACACTTTTTTATTCTATAATGTAGTGAATGAAAATTCAACATTAAACTTACAAAAGTCTAATCTTTTTGACTATGATGAAAATGTTTATGCAGGATACATTAGTTACAGTGGAGCTATCAATAAACAATGGAGTTACGTAGCAGGTCTTCGTGCAGAGCAGACTGATGCGGTCGGAATTCTAACTCCCTACGACCCGAGTGAGGAGAAAGTACCGGTGGATCTGAATTATTTGAGCTGGTTTCCAAATGTTGGATTCACTTGGAATATCAAACCGATGCATTCGTTGGCATTGAATTATGGTAGACGAATTAACCGACCAGATTACAATGTCCTCAATCCTTTTGTCATCCAATTAAGTGAGCTTTCATTCGAACAAGGGAATCCGAATTTGAGTCCAGAAATCGTGAATAATATCGAGTTGGGATATACCTTAAAATACCGTTTCAATTTCAAATTAGGATATAGCAAAACGGAAGACCAAATCACCCGACTTATTGGTCCAGATAATGTAGACGAAAGGGCAGGTTATATTTCGTGGAGTAATCTGGCGTCACAAGAGCTCATCAGTTTCAATGCAAGTTTACCATTTCAAATCAACAAGTGGTATAGTGTCTACCTCAATGCGGGTGCATCTTACCTTGATAATCAAGCAGATTATGGAGATGGAAATGGAATTGTAGATGTACAAGCTTTCACTTACAATATTTACCAACAACACAGTTTCAATTTACCAAAAGGATTCAAAGGAGAAATTTCCAGTTGGTTTTCTGGTCCTGGTGTTTGGGGTGGTGTCTTCGAGTATAATGAAAGTTGGGCATTGAATTTAGGGTTGTCCAGAAAGTTTCTGCAAGACCGATTGAATGTCAGAGTCGCTGCGAATGATCTCTTTTTCACAAGCGGCTGGGATGGCGTCTCACAATTTAATGGCCTAACATCTGAAGGAATGGGTAACTGGGATAGCCGTCGTGTTTCTCTAAGTGCTAGTTATAATTTTGGTAATTCTAATGTTAAGTCCCGTAAGCGTAAAACTGGTTTGGAAGAAGAAGCGGGTCGTGTTGGTGGGGAGAATTAGTAGAAAATTATAAATGAAAAATTGAAAATTGGATCTTGTTTCTTGTTTGGGACGTGAGCTTATTCATATCTTCTGTTGGTTAGATTTTGATCAGTCTTCCATGTCATTTTGAGCTTTTGCTGTGGCGAAGATGACGGATGTCGAAAAATCAAGGAAGGTTGAAGCAGCACAATTTCGACACTGATTGTAAGTAGATTTCTCCACAAGGTCGAAATTGGAAACCTGAGAAATTGCTTGATCCTTCGACATCTTGGCAAAGCCAAAGCTCAGGATGACAAGCAATTTTATTATGGATCTGAGAGGTTTTCAACTTATGTATAAACGATAGTTTTTTTAAAAGGAAGGGCCTATTCCGATAGGGATGAGAGGATGCCTACAGGGATACCCATACGTGCACACAAAAAAAATGAAGTGATCTTTCGACCACTTCATAAATTTATAATTCAAATTTAATACACAATTTTATTTCAAATCAAAACGATCTAAGTTCATCACCTTTACCCATGCTTTCACAAAATCTCTCACAAACTTTTCTTTTGAATCCGATGAACCATAAACCTCAGCAATTGCTCTTAATACAGAATTGGAACCAAAAACTAAATCTGATCTCGTAGCAGTCCATATGACTTTACCTGACGATCTTGAAGTTCCAGTGAAAATTTCCTCGTCCTCATCAAGCGCTTTCCACTCAACATCCATATCTAATAGGTTCACAAAAAAGTCATTGGTTAATTGACCGATAGATTCGGTGAATACACCATGTTTTGAATCGTTTGCATTGGCTCCTAACACTCTCAATCCACCAATCAATACAGTCATTTCTGGAGCTGTTAGTGTCAACAGTTGTGCTCTGTCAATCAACAGATGTTCTGAACCAACACTGAATTTTGATTTCAAATAATTTCTAAACCCATCCGCTACTGGTTTTAATTCATTAAAGGATGCCACGTCTGTATCTTGTTGAGTAGCATCTACCCTACCGCCTGTGAATGGAACTTTTGTCGCCAATCCCGCATCTGCTGACGCTTTTTCTATGGCAGCTGAGCCTCCTAAAACAATCAGATCCGCAATAGAAACTTTCTTATCAAATTTTGATTGAATGGTTTCATAAGTACTCAACACCTTATTCAATAGCGCAGGACTATTCACCTCCCATGCTTTTTGTGGTTCCAATCGGATGCGCGCGCCATTAGCACCACCTCTCATATCTGAGCCTCTGTAAGAAGACGCGGAAGACCATGCTACATTGACCATTTCTGAGACGCTCAACCCACTTTCATGAATCAATTTTTTGAGTGCCGTCACATCAGCATCATTCAAAGGATCACTTGACGGAGCTGGTAGTGGATCTTGCCAAATCAAAGTTTCAGCAGGAACTTCTGGTCCATGATATCTTACTTTAGGCCCCATATCTCTGTGTGTCAATTTGAACCAAGCTCTTGCAAATGCATCTTCAAATTGATCTGGATTCTCGTAAAATCTTCGCGATATTTTTTCATAAGCTGGATCCATTCGAAGCGATAAATCGGTGGTTAACATAGCCGGTCTATGTTTTTTGGAATGATCGTGTGCATCCGGGATATCGGTCACATCTGCTTTTGCAATCCACTGATTCGCACCGGCTGGACTCTTCGTCAATTCCCATTCATTCTCAAAAAGATTTTTGAAAAAAAGATGGGTCCATTTTGTTGGCTGTTGGGTCCAAGTCACCTCAAGACCACTACCAATAGTATCTCCACCCATACCAGATTTATGTTTATTTTTCCAACCTAAACCTTGGTACTCGATTGGTGCTCCTTCTGGTTCAACACCAACCAACGCTGCATCACCTGCACCATGTGTTTTCCCAAAAGTATGCCCACCAGCAATCAGTGCAACCGTCTCTTCATCATTCATCGCCATCCTTGCAAAAGTTTCTCTAATGTCCTTTGCAGCTGCAACCGGATCGGGATTCCCTTCCGGACCTTCCGGGTTGACGTAAATCAATCCCATCTGTACTGCTGCTAGTGGGTCTTCCAACTCTCTTTCTCCTGAATATCTTTTATCTCCAGCTTCCCATGCTGTTTCAGAGCCCCAATACACATCTTCTTCTGGCTCCCAAACATCTGCCCTTCCGCCCCCAAATCCAAAGGTTTTGAAGCCCATGGATTCTAACGCTACATTTCCGGTCAATATCATCAAGTCTGCCCAAGATATTTTATTTCCATATTTTTGTTTGATTGGCCACAGTAGTCTACGCGCTCTATCCAAGTTGACATTATCCGGCCAGCTATTTAGTGGAGCAAAACGTTGTTGACCCGTATTTCCTCCACCACGACCATCATAAACGCGATAAGTTCCTGCACTATGCCATGCCATACGAATAAAAAACGGACCGTAGTGTCCAAAATCAGCTGGCCACCATTCTTGTGAATCTGTCATTAAATCAGTGAGGTCTTTTTTCAGACCTTCATAATCCAATTTTTTAAATTCCGCTACATAATCAAAATCCTCATCCAATGGATTGGTTTTGCTAGAATGCTGCTTTAAAATATTTAGTTTGAGTTGTTTTGGCCACCATTCTCGATTGGTTGTTCCACCTCCGGCAGTGACGTGATTCATCTGTCCATTGTGGAAGGGACACTTACTAATATCGCCTTGTTCCATATTGTCTTTCATGTTTTGTATGTTTTTTGATAATATAAATTTTAAATTTTGTAGTGTGAAGAAAGTCAATTATATTGATTGATAAAAACTAAATTTTAAATAGAACTATTGATGCTGTCAATATCGATTAATCAAATAGAATATGTTTTAGCGTTGGTGAGGACTGGTAGTTTTAGTAAAGCTGCGGATCAATGTTACATTACGCAAAGCACGTTGAGTACAATGATCAAGAAATTGGAAAATCAGCTGGGCTTTCCACTCTTTGATCGAAAATCAAAACCAATACAATTAACACAACAAGGAGCAGCTATTATTAATCAATTCAAAGTAGTGCAAAATGAGTATGACAATTTGGAGGAATTGATTGAAGCTACTAAAAATGAATTTCATGGAATTTTGAAACTCGGTATTATCCCTACGATAGCTCCTTTTCTTTTGCCCCTTATTTTGGATAATTTGGTTGTCAATTATCCACAACTAAATTTTAAAATTCATGAGACTACAACATCAGAAATATTAAACAAACTAAAAACCCGCGAGTTGGACATCGGCATATTGTCCTTACCAATTAATAACAAGGATTTTACGGAGACGAGTTTGTTTACCGAAGACTTTTTAGTTTATGATGCCAAGACTGATAAACAACAAAGCAAAAAGAAATACAAAATTAATGATATTGATATTTCAAGATTATGGCTATTAGAAGAGAGCCACTGTATGTCAAGTCAGATTGGAAAAATTTGTAGCTTAAAAAAACAGCATAAGATAAACGGAAAACTTGAATTCAATAGTGGATCGATATTGTCATTAGTTGAATTGGTCAATATCAACAAAGGCATTACAGTACTGCCGCGTCTAGCGACTTTAAAAAGTAACATTGTAAACCCGGATTGGATTTATCCTTTGCAAAGTCCGGTTCCAGTAAGAGATGTTGGATTGATAACTTTGAATAGTTTTGCCAAAAAGAGATTATTCAAATTATTGAAAAGTGAGATTATCAAAACAATCAAACCCATATTAAAAAAGAGTGGGAAAATTAAAATCATTGAGCCGTTTTGAAAAATTACACATAGATATTTGTATCGCGGGAAAATCGTGCATCATAATTATTTTTTCACGAATTCCCCACGATACCAGATCATTTCAATAAACTATTTTTTATTTTTCAATCTTTTACGTTTTCTCCAAGGAGCATCTATCTGCCAATCTCCAGCCATGATACACCCGTAAGGCAGTATTCGATCTACGACCGTACCCAATCCAAATTCGTCCATTTGATCTTGGACATTTTTTGCATTTTTATAAGCTGACGGTAATTCCGAAATATCAATATGACCAGAAAAGAAACGCGCATCGATCCCCTTGGTTTCTTTCTCATAAATTTCCGTAATAGTTCGATCACTGTTCTTACGAATGTGTGCAGAACGACTGATATCACGACCTGCTCCATGTGGTGCAAAACCTAAGTTGTTTTCAGTAGTCTCCCCTTTCACGACCAAAATGGGTTCACTCATATTCAATGGTATCAATCGCAAACCATCTTTTGAATCCGGCACAAATTTATCATCCAAAGGAGTCGCCCCTTTTGCGTGATAGAATTTGTCTCCATCTTTGAAAACAAAGTTGTGCTCATTCCAAAAACGATCATTTGGTTCAACATTCATTGCACGTAAAGTCGCATCGTGAATCACTTCATGATTTAACTTAGTCCAAGAACGAATGATTTGTAATGCTTCCCAATATTCTTGCCCTTGCGGATGTGAATAAGGAATCCATGCATTGGTTTTTAAAGTACCAGGAGATATTTCTTTTCGAAAACGCTCAGCGACTTGCATCCCTTGCTTATACAAATTTGCACCAAATCCTCTACTCCCATGATGCGTCACCATGATCGTCTCACCTGACTTTTCAGATCGACCGACATACAAAAAATGGTTGCCATCTCCTTGTGTTCCCAAGTGTGTTTTTGCTAATCCAACACTACGCTTACTTTTGGTATAGTAGTTTGCCTTGATTTGCTTTTCCAAATCCTCAGGAAAATCAAACAAATCTGTTCGTCCACCACCACCGAAGTGTGTTACTTGTTGGGCATTATCCAAAACAGTCTTTGGATCAACATGACCAAAAGAGGTCATCATCACTGAACAACATATATCCCCACTGTGCATTGCAGGATGAATGGCATCTTTGGCAACCACAATTCCACCCACTGGTATCTGACCAACAGCTCCTGTTGGACAAGCATCTGGCATCACCGCACCGTTGACAGCAGTTGGCGTTTTCATCACAACATCCATTGTTCTTATTACCGATTCAATATTGGCAACTTCCTCTTCATTTTCTGCTCGGATATTTAAATGATATGGCACCGGTTCATCATGAGGGTAAATAAATACGGGAGCTGCATCCTCCAAAAATGTTTTCAATTCCGCGCCTCTCAAATTTTGCTCGTTGATGGTTACCAATGCTTCTTTGAACCATTTACCTTGTCGGTATCCCATTTGGATTAAATCTTTTCCTGTAATTTTCATAACTGATTAAATTTAACACAATATAAATACCTCACTACGCAATTAATTTGCGTACTTTAAAGAAAATAGGAAATTAAACCTAAAATTAGCTGTGGCTACGAATAAAAACGCACTTATAAGATACCGAACCATCGATAAATGTTTACAAAATATCGGTAGAAAATGGTCCTTAGATGATCTCATCGAAGCTTGCTCCGAAGCTTTATATGAGTACGAAGGTAAAGATTCTTACGTGAGTAAACGAACAGTTCAATTGGATATACAAACGATGCGTAGTGATAAATTGGGGTATAATGCACCCATTGAAGTTTATGAGAAAAAGTATTATCGATATGCCATTTCCAATTTTTCAATTACCGATATTCCATTAACTGATGTAGATTTGGATATTCTTACAGAGTCGATGGAGATGCTTCGACAGTTTAAAGATGTTTCTTTGTTTTCAGAATTAAATGGGGTGATTCAAAAATTAGAGGATAAGATTTTTAGAGAATCTAAAGACCAATCCCCTATCATTCATTTGGACAAAAATGATGAGTTGATGGGGTTGGAATATTTAGACACTATCTATCAAGCTATTTTGAAAAAATTAGTCTTGAAAGTTCAATACCAATCATTCAAAGCGAGAAGACCCAATGAATTAATTTTCACCGCATATATTTTGAAGGAATTTAATAACCGTTGGTTTGTTGTTGGAAAAAAAGAAGGGAGTGCGAATATTATGACTTTGGCATTGGATAGAATTGCAAGCATTGATTTTGAACCGAAGAAGAAATATCAGAAAATGAAATTTGATCCCGATACTTATTATGAAAACACAATCGGAGTCACCGTTTTAAATGACAAAAGTCTGGTCAATGTTGAAATGAAAGTGGATCGCAGCAATGCACCTTATGTGATGACCAAACCTTTCCATCCTTCTCAAGAAATGATTGGCGAATTTCCGAATGGCGCTATTCTGATTCGGTTAAAAGTTCATCACAATTTGGAACTGGAAAGATTGATTTTGGGTTTTGGAGATGCAATCACTGTGTTAAAACCGAGTCGATTGCGGAGACAGATACAACGGAAGCTAGAGCGAGCTGTTGGGAATTATGAGGAGTAATATGAACCGCAAAACCGCAGAACAAATAAATCGCATAACCGCAAAAGTTGAGTACATAAGGGAGACGCGTGGGTTTTCACGTCAGCTCCTTTTGCGGTTTTGTGGTTGAACTTGTATTGTTATACACCTGATAGTTGGGTTTTGGATGAAACTAAGCGGTGGTTTAATTTGGGTGAATACATTATTCCATATCTTACTGATAACCAGCAAAATATAACTTCCATTTAGAACAATTAAATTCAACCATTGTTATTATAACATCTAAATAAATCAACTTCATTCAAATGAAAATATTACTAACTGGAGCTACAGGATACATTGGAAAACGACTTCTTCCAGCACTGGTAGATATGGGTCATTTTGTCGTTTGTTGTGTCAGAGATCCTAATACGTTTACGCCGCCGACATCGTTACTGCCGAGTATTGACATTATACAAGTTGACTTGTTGGATAAAACTTCCTTAGAAAAAATCCCAAAAGATATTGACGGTGCATACTACTTGGTGCACTCTATGTCAAAACCTGGCGACTATCAAGAAATTGAAAATCAAACCGCAATCAATTTCAGAGATGCCCTAAATAAAACGAATGTAAAACATGTGATTTACCTCAGCGGTATCGTCAATGAAACACATCTCTCAGACCACTTGTCTTCCAGAAAAAATGTAGAGCTACAACTTAACAAAGGAAATTACAATACGACTACTTTGCGTGCGGGAATCATTATAGGATCTGGGAGTGCCTCATTTGAAATCATCAGAGATTTGGTAGAAAAATTACCCATCATGATCACGCCAAAATGGTTGAACACCAGATGCCAATCTATTGGAATAACAGATGTCATTTCATTTTTATCAAAGACTTTATTTAATGAAGCCACCTACAATCGCAATTTTGATATTGGAGGTAAAGATGTTTTAACTTACAAAGAAATGCTGCTTCAGTTTGCCAAAGTAAGGAATCTGAGTCGTCATATTTTTACCGTTCCGATCATGACTCCCAAACTATCCTCATATTGGCTATACTTTGTTACGTCCACCTCCTACCCTTTGGCGGTCAACCTTGTAGAAAGTATGAAAGTAGAAGTGATTTGTAGGGATAATGAGCTTAGTAAAATACTTAAAATTAAACCGATAGGTTATCAAAAATCATTGAAAAAAGCATTTAAGAAAATTGAAAACAATCAAATTGTTTCTAGTTGGAAAGATGCGAATTCTAGTAGTGGATTTAATTCGATGGTTTCTGATTTCACCCAAGTTCCTACTTATGGATGTTTTATAGACGAAAGACAGCAGGAGTATGAGGATCGGCAGCATTGTGTTGAAAAAATATGGAGTATCGGTGGGACTAGTGGTTGGTACTATGGTAATTGGCTTTGGCAGATACGAGGTTATCTTGATAAATTAGTAGGTGGTGTTGGCTTACGAAGAGGTCGTACCAACATCAACAATATCAATGCAGGTGATGCGCTAGATTTTTGGAGAGTTTTGTATGCCAACAAAAAAGAAGGGCGTCTATTGTTATATGCAGAGATGAGACTACCGGGAGAAGCTTGGCTAGAGTTCAAAATTCAGGAAAACCAATTGATACAAACAGCTACTTATCGTCCGTTGGGAATATCGGGTAGATTATATTGGTATGCCGTTTTACCTTTTCATGGTTTTATTTTTAGAGGCATGTTGAATCGGCTGACTAGTATTTAATTAAGCTCTTTCGTTCATGGTTTGCAAAGCCTGTGTCGAGATTGGTGTTGAGCAGCATTCGTAAACATATTTCTTCACTTCCAAATGCTCGTTGATTAATCCTTGCCTTCGCTCAAATACTACTCTCCGGTTTACCAATCTCATAGTAGACAATTAGGTAAAATTCACAAGGAGAAGTGGTTGTATATAATCTTGATTCCTACTATATTTGCAAGCGTACAAAAAAATATAAGCAATCAATTAATCTTTTCAATAAATTAGCAGCTATCATTTCTAGGTACATTGACTCATCCAAAAAAGTAAATTCAAATTTATTTTTGAAAAAAAGATAAATGGCAAGTATTCGAAAAAACAATTTTGATCTGATTCGACTATTAGCTGCACTTCAAGTTTTGATTTTGCATGCTAGAGAGCATCTGACGATACAACTTGCATGGTTTGATAATTTTGTCAATTACTTTTTTAAGTACTTTCCTGGTATTCATATTTTCTTTTTCATTAGTGGTTTTTTGATTTACAGCTCATTTGAAAGAAATAAAGACAATATTGTTCAATTTTTCACCAATCGATTTCTAAGGATTTATCCAGCTCTTTGGGTTTGTTTTATCGTTACTCTGTGTTTATTAATAATAGATTTTCAAGGATCGCTAGCTGAATTATTCTCCATTGAAATGTTAGCATGGAGTTTTACACAACTCACTTTTTTACAATTTTACACGCCAGAGATTTTACGATATTGGGGAGTAGGGACACCAAATGGAAGTCTCTGGAGCATCTCTGTTGAAATCCAATATTATTTTCTTATCCCCATTTTATATCTACTTTTCTCAAAAGCAAAGAATTTTTGGATCCCATTTATTGCCGTTTTAGTTGTTGCAATGATCACTAATAATTACATCGGTCATATCACAACTAACAATCCAAATATAATCAGTAAATTAGGATGGGTATTTATTGTTACACATTTGCAGTTTTTCTTGGTTGGAATTTTAGCCGGTAAATATTGGCAACAACTGAAACCATATTTTGAGCATAAGTTTTGGTTTTGGTTGGCTGCATATGGATTATTTTTCGGAGGCTGTTATTTTTTATTTGGCTTAACGATCTCATCTTATTGGATATTTTCTCCACTAAACTTTTTTGCAATGATATTGTTAGCAGGCGTTACTTTTTCGCTTGCTTATTCATTTTATGGATTGAGTAATACACTATTGAAAGGAAATGATATTTCGTATGGCTTATATATTTACCACATGTTGGTGATCAACTTTTTAGTGCAGCGAGGGTACGTTTCAGATTTCAAATATTTACTAATTGTCCTATTGATTTCTACCATTCTGGCCACGCTATCATGGAAATTAGTAGAGAAGCCAAGTCTTAAATTAAAGAAAAGAGCAGTCCGGAGTTCGAATAAACAAAAAGCTGAAAAGCCAACGCCTGCTAAGGAGAAAGCTTAAATGATTTCACAAATTTTAAAAGTACTTGCTGTCTAGAAATTCATACCAATAATAAACCTATCTACTCAAAAGAAAGAAAATCATTTATTAATATTTTTTCACCAATCGGCCCTGGTATGAAAAATTGGACTAATCAAATTAAGCCGAAAAGATAGAAATGAAAATAATTATCGAAAGTATACGGAATTCCATTTGCAACAATTATTACAAATAAAACAACTTAAGTCGGTTGGTTTTACCTTAAAAGACATTTCGTATTTGCAGTTGCTTAGCAAACATGAATTGATCGATTGTGAAAATGTCGGAAAAGTAGTTGATGATAGAATCCAGACAATCAGTGAGAAAATTATTGAACTGCAATTATTAGAAAAGAAATTGCACTCCCTCAGAAATGCTTGTGCTGGAAATTGTTTGAGTACTTTAAATAATTTTTGATCAGAAAAAAAGATAAAATTCTAACAACATAAATGGATATACAAAAAAAGCTTCACTTTACGAGAGGTTGTAAAATGAAGCTTACTAAGCTAAAAAATGAAAAACTTATCTGTATTGCTTATAACTAAATCAATCTTGCATCAATAAAAAAAACAGACGATACGTCAATATCAACATCTTCACTTGTAATTTGATCAGAAACCACTTCCACTCTTAGTGAAAATTTATCCTTGACAATATATTCTCTCAAATTATTGTCATTCACATCTAATAACAATTCATCTCCGACATCATTTGGGACAGGATCTTTAAAAGCGATTTCTAATTCACTCAATCCTTCCGCGTTAATGAAGAGTTTAATTTTATTGATAAAGTCAAGTCTTTGGTCTTCAGGGCTTGTTACTTCTAATTTTAGTTCTTGAAGTCTCACCTCTTCCACTAAATCTTTTCGGGTATTATTAACTGCAAATTCTGACTCCTGATTGGTTTCGATTTCGGGGGTCAATAAATTAAGCGGTAGATTAATAATTGAGCCGTTTTCGACGACAACAGAAGTGTTATATTCAACGGTGAATTGTGTAAACTCTTCATCTAATTTTTCACACGAAGTCATTGCCAAAAAACTACACAGTAAAACTGAAAATAAAAGAAAATTTTTCATAATGATTTATTCTTTTGGTTAATAATAACAGCTAAATTGCGTTTGTACCAATAGATACGAGTACAATTATCTTATTGGATTTAGCAATCTTTGTTTTTTAACGAATTTTTTTAAAATTTCGTTTAATCAGATGCTATTTTTTGGTGTAAACGACATGATGAGGATAAGGAATTTCGATGCCAACATCATCAAATTTTTCTTTAATGGATTTCAGAACATCGGATTCAAGCAAGAAGGCATTATCCGCACCTAGTGTCCATACGTAAGCTCTCAAATTGACGGATGAATCCGCCCACGCAATGACACGCACATCGATTTTCGGTATATTTTTTTTGACCTCTGACTTACTTCTACCATCAATAAATAACGGATGTTTTTCAATTTCTTCTCGAATGATTTTCATCGCTAAATTGATATCTGCATCATAACTAATTCCAAAGTGGATATGTTTTCTAATTTTCTCATCATCAATTGTACTGTTTATAATGGTATCATCACTAATGACACTATTTGGGATGATAATTCGTCTATTTTCATAGTCCTTTATCACTGTGTGTCGAAAAGTAATTTCAGTAACCTTTCCTCTCAGACTATTTTGCAATTCGATGATGTCACCAATCCGGAATGGTTTGAAAATTAGTATAAAAATACCACTTATGATATTTGAAAATGCAGCTTGAGAAGCGAAACCGATCACTGCTGCCATCACCCCAGCTCCTGCAAATAATGCAGTTCCCAAGGTCTTTAATGCGGGTATAGAATTGACTATTAGGATAAGTGCGATGGTGTAAATTATAAAACCAATTGAATTTTTTAGGAAGTTGACTTTGGTGGTATCATCAGATTTACTTTCTAATGTTGATAAGGCTCTTCTTACTAATTTGTTGAGTAAAAAAGCGGTGACTACTATTAAAGAAATGGGAATGATGTGTATTAAGAGATCTTTGAGTACGATTGTTTCCATAAGGTGATGTTTAGTTTTTATTCATAGAAACCATAGCATCAAATCCTAAAGGTGTTTTTTAAAACTCTTAAGTTTCTATTGTTGTAAGTAAAGCGGAATATTGAAATAGAAAAGCGAATCCAGATTTGGATATAGAATAGATAATTAGACTTCTCCTAGTACGTACATTTCCTCCATTGTTGGAGTAGGATTTCCTCCTTCTTTTTCAAGCGTAACGGCAAAAGCTTGAGGTGCCTCAATGAATGGCACTTCAATAAAAATGGTATCGTCATTTATTGGATCAAAAACGCCCATGTCAACGGGTTTGCCTTCTACGATTGCCCACAGTTGGTACTGTTTTCCGGTAGGTACTGTAGGCATGCTACCGGTATCTAAATAAGCTTTCTTCAATTCTTTGTTCCAGAATACAGTTGCGGAAGATTCTGGAGACTTATCCGTTCCAGCCATCAAGATAGGGGTAGTCTTGATGTCTTTCAGGAACGCAATATGTGTGTTATTAATTTTAAGTTGGTTGCAACTTTCCTCTAATTTCGTAAACTGTTCAGTCATTTGACTCAGAGCTTTCTCGTGCTTAGAGCTGTTGTTGAATTGAACAAAACCCCAAAGAGAAGCGCCTAACAATAAAATTCCGGTCACAAAACTTATTCCTCTAAAAGGATTAGCAGGAGGATTGTTAGGAATTGTCGGGTTATTAAAACCTTTTACTTTGGTGTTATCTTGAACCTCTTTCCCAGCTGGTGGTGTCGGTGTTTTATCATCAAGACTTTCCAAAATTATTAATCCAAGACCCGGAGGCGGTGCGACCGCTGCTGCTTGCGCAACTGATTCGAGGGCATCCTCGATGGCCTCTAGCTCAGCTTTTATCTCAGGGTATTGTTTTGCATTAGCTTCAACCTCCTGTTGTTGCTGGATGCTCAACTCCCCTAGAACATATTGTTCTAGAATACCTGATGATATGTAATTTTTTATATCCACAACTTTAATTTAACTAGGACAAATAATTCGATTCTAGAAGAAGCATTAACATTATGCCTCCGTTAGTAAATAATTCTTTGCCTAGTGTTTTTCTTAGTGCTAAAATCGCAGCTCGAGTTCTTGTTTTTACAGTGCCAATTGGAATGTCTAATGCTTTAGCAACTTCCGATTGACTATATCCTTTAAAATAAATGTATTCTACTAAAATTCGATACTTTGGATCTAGCGCGTTAATAACTTTTTTCAATCCCGAGTCTTCTAAATTCATCGACTCTTGAAATGAAATGTTGTTATTAGCTACGACAATATCCAAGTCATCGGTTTTTGTTCCACGTTGGAACTTTCCAGATCTAAAAGTATCAATGGTAGCGTTGCGGGTGATTTGAGCCAACCAAGTGAATAGTCTTCCTTTTGATGCGTCATACTTATCTGCATTTTTCCAAACCTTTAAAAACACATCTTGTAATACTTCACTTGCCACCTCTTTATTGGGTATCGTTCTCGTTATTATTCCGAAAAGTGCGCCAGAATAGTTTTTGTACAGAAGTGAAATCGCTCTCTTGTCATCATTACCTAATAAGGTGACAATTTCATTTTCGAGTTCGATATTTCTCTTGTTTTCTGTACTCATTGTATAAGTGTCACTAATGTATATATTATTAATTAATTCCCTATAAAAAATGTGCTTTATTAATCAATTCAATACAAATCTCTCCTAAATCAAGTCGTGAGAACAATAATTACAATGAATACGTTCACCAAGAAAACCACCTAGAAGTTTGTTCTCGTAGGTAATAGTGTAGTCCGAAAATTAGATAAGAGAGAGGTTTTACGGTTGGTATATGCTGAATGATGGTTCTTATTAAATATGGAATAATTCAGAATCTCATTCAGCAATTTTTTTCTAAAATAAATTATAAAAAATCCAAACTTCATTTCTCTCTCGTAGATAATAACGTAGGCAGTCATTTAAATAAAAAATGACTTTATTGACAAACCACCAAATTTTTGATTATGAAAAGTATTTTTAAATTTTTATTTCTTTTTGGAATCGCTGTTTCCTTACTAACAGCTTGCAATAAGAAATCAAATTCCAACACCGACGAAATCTCCCAAAGCAAATATCCTGAACTATTAGACAGACCAGAATTGCTACAAAATGGTAAGGAATGGGAAGCTGTACAAAACACGTACGCTGGAGCCGTTCAAAACTTGACTAGTGAAAAAGTTGATCTTACCAACTATCTAAAACTCACAGAAGTATGCATTTTGGAAGCTAGAGTTACCGGCGAACACGGACACTACTATCCGGGGGCATTACAAATTATTGATGAACTATTGAGCAAAAAAGATATTTCTCAGGATCTTCTTTTTCAAGCACTCTCACTAAAATCATCTGTTTTATTATCTCAACACGATTTTAAAAATGCATTGTTATGTAGCCAAAGAGCTATTAAAATTAATCCTTACAATGCTCAAATTTATGGTACCCTTACCGATGCACTTGTTGAGTTAGGAAGATATGAAGAAGCCGTTTTGGCTGCTGACAAAATGGTTGGCATTCGTCCTGACCTAAGATCTTATGCGCGTATCTCTTACATGAGAGAAATTCACGGAGATATCGAAGGATCTATTGAGGCAATGAAAATGGCAGTCAAAGCAGGATACCCAGGATTAGAACAAAGCGCTTGGACAAGATTAACACTAGGAAACATTTACGAAACTTATGGAAAACTTGATGAAGCAAAAAACGAATATCAATTAACATTAGCAGAACGTGAAAATTACCCGTTCGCTATTGGTGCACTTGCAGGTATTGAATTACAACAAGAAAATTACAAAGCTGCTGAAGACTTATTAAAAGAAGCAACTGCCATTATTCCTGAATTTAGTTTTTATGTTCAACTTGCTGAGTTGTACCAAAAGACAAACAGAATGGAAGAATACAAAGAAACGCTTGACGAGATTTTCGTCATGTTGCAAGATGATGTAGATAGCGGTCACAATATGAATTTAGAGTACGCTGATATTCATTTGAGAATTACCAAAGATTACGAAAAAGCATTAGCATTCACTTTATTGGAACATGAAAAACGTCCAGTAAATATTGACGTAAATAAAATGTTGGCCAAAATTTATTATGAAATGGGCGACAAAGAAAATAGTAGAAAATTTTTCAATGAGGCCATTCGCACAAACTCGAAGAATCCCGATATTAAAAACTTGAAAGAACAATTAGTTTTAGCTACTCCTAAAATAAAAGATACTAACGTTTTTTAGATTCTATACAAACCCCACTCACCTAAATCCGACCATACAGAATTGTAAGAAGGGAACGAACACTCTTTATTACATAGTACCGATCTCAACTTGTTGATGGTTTCAACACCTTGATTTCAAATATCAATTTTCATTACTGCACTAGGTATGACTCGATGATATTGCATTATCGTTAATGATCATCTTTTTACCGGACTAGAACCTTTTTTAAATTTTAAAAAACTTATCAACATGTTTAAAAATAAAATAACAAAACAACTAAAAAAATGGACCGTACTAGGAGCAATGTTTTTGTTCTGTGCTTCCACTCTTTTTGCAACCAGTCATCGCGAAGCTCCATTAATCGCTAATGATCCATTGGCAGATAACACGGATCTATATGCTTTTAGAAGCCCGGACGATCCAAACACCGTAACTATTATTGCAAACTACATACCAATGCAATTACCACACGGTGGACCAAACTATGCGACTTTCGGGACAGATGTTCGTTACGAAATTCACATTGACAACGATGCCAGCATTCCTGGTGATGAAATTATTTATCGTTTTACTTTTTCTCAGATCAATGAAGATCCGACAACTTTCTTCAATATTCGTTTGGGAAAGCAAAACTTGAAGACTACCTATACTATGGAAAGAAGTATGGATGGTGGAGCAACTTTCATGACTGTAATTACGGATGGTATCGTACCTCCTAACAACATCGGCCCGAGATCTATTGAATCAGGTGCTGGATTAGGTACTACTTACGAAGCATTAGTGAGTGGAGCTATCAGTACTACTGGTGCTGGCGAAAAAGTATTTGCTGGTCCTGTTGATGATCCTTTCTTTGTAGATTTAGGTGGAATTTTTGATTTAGGTAATGCTTCTCGTCAAGGAGAAGATCCTAGAGATGGATTGGCTTGCTATAATGTAAATACGATTGCGATTCAAGTTCCAATCTCAATGTTATTAAAAGCAGGTGCTCCTGCAACGCCGACTAATATATTAGATCCTGACTATGTAATTGGTGTATGGGCTTCAGCTAGTCGCCAAGCGGTTAGAACTTTTACTGCAGACGGTATCGAAAACTCAGGAGACTGGGTACAAGTATCACGTATCGGAATGCCTTTAACAAATGAAGCTGTTATTCCAATTGGCTCAAAAGATTACTGGAATGCAATTACTCCTTACGATGAAATTGGTGAAACAACTATGGACGGATTTTTCTTTAATCCTGAATTAGCACTATACATGGATGATGATCAGTTTGGATCTGCAGTACCTGCATTTGCACAACTAAGAATTCAAAAATCAGCACTTGGAGCTTTTGACTTTTCAAATGGAGGAGATGGTCTTTTCGGATTGAAAGGTTCTGACGCAGTAGCTGGTACGGCATTGGATGATGCTGTTTTCGGAACTCTATTGTTACCTGGTCCAGGTATGCCACGTTCTGTTGACCTTTGGCCAGCATTCCATACAGGTGTTCCAAACGTAATTCCTTATCAGTTAGCTACCGGCAAAAACGGAGATCCACTAGCTGCAGGAAAGCCTTTTATCAACAACTTCCTTCCAAACGGAGGAGATATGTTGAGATTGAATATGGCAGTACCAATTACAAGTCGTGATGATGAAGCATTCAGTTCTTTAGGAATTGTAAATGCAGCAGTACTAGGTCTTACAGATCCTACATATGCATCAAATGCAGATTTGGAATTTATTCCAAACATGGACGGTTTTCCAAACGGACGTCGTCTTGAAGATGATGTAACAAGAATTGAATTACAAGCAGTAGGTGGCATCGTATTAGCAGCGGTTGGATTATGGTATGATGATTTCGATGGTACTAATCCTGTTTCTCAAGATTTAATCGATGTATTATCTTACACTACTGGTGTAGAAACAAATGACGTAGCATTCCGCCCAACATTCCCTTACTTAGCACTTCCTTTTTCTGGAACTGGAAATTGTAGTGGTCAAATTTACACGCCTGTTGATGGTCCTGGACCTGGTCCTGGTGGTGAGATGGGTGTTGATTTAGAACTTGCTATCTCTACTCCTACAACTGGTTACGGACAATACGAAGAAGTGGATTATACACTTACACTTACTAACAATGGAGATACGAATGCAACTGGAATCAGTGTTTCTGCTGGAGTTCCAACAGGATTGGTTTTCACAAATGCAGCTTCCTCGGTAGGTGAATATGATTTGTTTACAGGTCGTTGGATGGTTCCTGCATTAGGTGCAGGTGAAAGTGCAACATTGATTTTGACATTATTTACATTGGATCAGGTAAGCACCGCTACTAGCTTTGTACAAGTGATGGCACAAGATCAAGAAGATGCTGATAGTGAGCCAGGAAATAACAACGGACTTACACCACAAGAAGATGATGAAGCTTCATTGACCATCAATATCGGTGGAAATGGTGGAGCTGGAAATGGTCAATTATTTGTTTCTTCAAATACACAAGGAAAAGCAGGTGTCTTCAATTTATTTGATGACGGAGCCATTTCTATGAATGCTTTTGATGTTGCAGGTATGGACGCTGATGGAATCTCTTACGATAGATCAACGGACAGAATGGTTCAGTTGAACAGAACTGATAATGTTATCAACATCTACGATCAAGTAAACTTCGCTTTAAGTGCAGGTAATACACCAAATGTAGTACTTTCTTCTACAAGTGACTTTACCAATGGTAGAGAAATTGCAGTAAATGGGAACTGGATTTTAGTTGCTCAAGATGCAAATGATGGTAATGGAAACCAGAATAGATTGTTATTATACTTGAGAGAAAGTAATGAGATCACATTGGTTAAGACACACGATGTTGACTTCAACTTGTGGGGTATCCACACACAAGGTAACACCGTGTACGCGATTATTGACAACTCAGATCAGTTAGCAATATTTGATGATTTCTATTCTTTATCAGAAGGTCCTATTACACCTAACTCTATTGTTACCATAGAAGGAATTATCAGAACCCATGGAATCACTTACGATGTAGATTCAGACATCATGTTACTGACAGATGTAGGTGCAGCTTCTAGCCCAACGGATGGTGCTGTTTCGGTAATTAATAATTTCACAACTGCAAGTGCAGATGGTACGGTAACAATGAGCGAGCAATTGAGAATCGCAGGTTCCAATACTTTCTTAGGTAATCCTGTTGATATCGCTTATGACAAGACAACGAGCAAAATTTATGTGGCAGAAAGAGCAAATGATGGTGGACGTATAATTGGTTACACAATGCCAACAGCATCTGGAAATCAACTTCCATTTTACAACTTGCCTTTCCCTGGAGCTTCAGCAATTTACTTTGCAAACGAAGATTCATCTGTTACATCAAAAGCTGGAAACTCAGAAATTACAGCAAATGATTTAGGTGCAAAAGCAACTGCAACGATTGGAATGTTATTCCCAGTTCCTGCAATCAACACCGTAACTGCAACCATTGATTCACCAACTTCAGGTATCGTTAATCTTATGATTAGTGATAGCCAAGGACGTGTAATCATGCATGCATCACACGAAATGTTCGAAGGTCAAAATGATGTAAACCTTGATATTTCAAAATTATCTGCAGGATACTACTACTTGAATATTGTAAATGAAAATGCAAAAATTCAAAAGAATACAACTACACATAAAATCCTAAAAGTTGATTAATAGTTATTGTCTATAAAGTTAGATATACGGTTTGTCGCGGCAGCTTGTGCCTAGCTCGCTGCCGCATTTTTCAAACCAATCAACTACGATAACAAATTTTTCCTGCATATCGATTTGATGTTATGAAAAATCCTTTTCATGACTGATTACAGGAACAATCCAAATTGGGTTGTTCCTTTTTTTTATGAGATAAATCCAAACTTATGAATATGCTCGTATCTATAATAAAAGGACAATAACGTATCAAGTTTTCTTATAAAATTTAGACGAGTGATACATTTCAGTATTGCTCACATAAAAGATTTTTAGTAATGTTGGAAAAAAGCCAGAAGTAAAAAGTTACTTTGGCTTTTTTCATTTAATAGCGTCCCATTATTTGAGGAAAACCCTTACAAAGGCAAAATCAATCTTCTTTTTTTAATCAATTCTCCAAAAAAATTGTTTTATCATTGAGCAATAATTCAACGTTATTCTTAATGACACTGATTTGATGAGCGATTATCTAAGTACTCCTGAGTGGGGTGAAACGAGATCGATTTATAAAAAATTGAGCGAGGAATTTAAAGTACTGACAAGTCCTTATGCGGTTCTATTAGATGCTCGTACCAAGTTGATGTTGGATCACTTAATTCTTGGAATTGATGAAGTGGATTTGGTAGTGGATCAACTACCCACAAAGTTGGAACGAGATACAATCACTGCTTCTATCCTAAAATTCTTGAGCGACCATAAAAAAGTATGGCACCATCCCCTCGCGACCGAATCACTAACATTAAAAATACAAAACATCAATAATATCGTTCAAGAACTGAATATTCAAGATCGTTTTCATAAAGCTGCATTTGATATATTCGAATTCACAGAACGTAAAAGACATACTACAAACAAACAAGAACTAATTGATTTTGTAATGCTGGAAGGAAAAGCAACTGCTGAACTCCCCTTGTCCATTATGCAAATTGCGCCGTCTCATGCGTTTGCCGAATTCTTTACCATCCTATGCACCTTGATGGGAATTGCAGATTTAATCGTAGACGCCAGAAGTGATTATAAATCCAAATACATAGCTGTCAAACCAAGTATTGGACTATATTTAAAATTGAATGTCATTCTAATTAAATACGGTTTAAAATTGATCTGGATTTTTCCTAAAAAAATAAGTTTTTTAATTTACTGTATCAAATTTTCGTTTTTGTTGATAACTTCAAAAGATTAGCAAATGAAAAAAAGAAACTTTCAAAATAAATAATTTCATGCCACTAGAAATCGAACGAAAATTTCTCCTCAAAAATAATGATTGGAAAAAATCAGTACAACAACAATTCGTCATAAAACAAGGATATCTAAATACACATCCCGATCGAACCGTAAGAATCAGAATCAAAGGAAGTAAAGGGATTTTAACCGTCAAAGGAAAAACGATCCATGCAACCAGAGCGGAATATGAATATGAGATACCCATCAATCATGCAGAAGAAATGATACTATTATGTGAAAAACCAATCATTGAAAAAATTCGCTACCTCGTTGAACACCACAATAAGATATGGGAAATTGATATTTTTAGTGGAGCAAATGAAGGTCTGATGATTGCGGAAATTGAACTGGAAAGTGAAGATGAGGCATTTCATATTCCTTCCTGGATTGGAAAAGAAGTAACGATAGATACCCGATATTACAACTCCAATTTATCTGAAAATCCCTTTTCAAAATGGAAGTCAAATACCTAATGTCTAGGTTAAGTTGAGGCTTTGCCTCGACTTAACCTAGTAGACTTCTATAAGATTAAGAAAATCTAATGCCCTCAGAGGTCAAACTATGTTGAAATAATAAAATAACACTGCTTTAACGATCTCAGATAGATCGCACTAATTATAACACAACTATTCGAAAAACTCAAAAACATACTCATCTTTAAATTCTATCTCAAATTTATTCAGCAATGACATATACTCATCTTTAAAAGTACGTTTTGAATGGTGAGTTTCTTGATTTTTGATATACGAAATCAATTAAGTCCTTTCTTTCCATCCTACTGAAAAAACACCATATCCCCTTGCCAATTAAATTTAAATGGACATAATTTTTCATCTTTTATATAATCAGAACTACTTTTCTTTATCTCTCTAACTAAATCTGATATTAACTCTTTTAAACTATAATCGAAAAGTAAATGAACATGATCATAATGCCCATTGACTGCAAGCGGATAATGTCCTCTTCTTTTAAGAATTCCGGCTATATAACCAAAAACATCGGATCTCCACTTTTTATCTAACAATGCATTTCTGTCCTTAACTGCAAAAACTAAATGGATGTAAACTTTTTTATAAACGTCTGCCATAAGTATGTTTATTTCAAAATGAATATTTAGGATAAGAAGTAAATATATAAATTTATATTTTCCTTCTACAAATATTAAAATCAAAACAATGATAATATTATTTGTTTTGGATTAATACGACCTCTCCGAGGCCTCAGAGAGGTCAAACTATGTTAAAACCAAAACTATCATAGCCTTACCGATCTCAGAGAGATCGCACTAATCATCATAGCTGTTATACAAATAATACTCTATAATTGCGGATATCTATGAGAAAATTTTACTGATATCTGCGTTGGAAAGCCCTGTCTGCTTGGCGCAGTCAGGCAGGCTCGCCGTAACTAAGGCTATGTCTGCGTTTTCCGCCTTAATCTC
>CALFWW010000029.1 GCA_937928575.1 uncultured Saprospiraceae bacterium
AATCCATTGCAATTGAAATTATCATCGGTTGGTGTACTCTCAGGACCGAAGTCGCCACCATATGCCCAAATCGTTTTTCCTGTCTGTTCTGACGAACCGCCAGACAGGCCTGTCTCCAATTTCATCTCCAAACCTTGATCCATCCAATCCCAAATAAATCCACCTTGCATTCTTGGATGCTCGTAAATTTTGTCCCAATACTCTTTGAAGTTGCCGACACTATTTCCCATCGCATGTGCATACTCACATTGAATCATTGGTCGATCAGGTTGTGCATTCGCAATCGCTTCCATCCAATCAATCCAAAAATACATCGGACATAAAATATCTGTGTTGTACTCAAATCTCGATTCAGGTCCCCAACCTAACAATGCACGTTCGTATTGTATCGGTCTTGTTTTATCCAATGCTTTCAATCGGTCATAGCCTTCATAGAAGCAAATCCCATTTCCAGCTTCATTTCCTAATGACCAAATGATAATGCTTGGATGGTTTTTGTCTCGATGATAAGTGTTTAAAATCCGGTCGACATGTGCATCAATCCATTCTGGATTATTTCCTAGTGTTTTGTCCAATTCATAACCCATTCCGTGCGATTCGATATTGGGTTCATCGACCAGATATAATCCATGTTCATCACACAACTCGTACCATCTTGGATGATTCGGATAGTGCGCTGTTCGCACTGCATTGAAATTGAATTGTTTTAATAATTTGATATCCTCGATCATCGATGCTTCAGAAATCACGTGTCCAGTAATTGGATCATGTTCATGTCGATTAACTCCTTTGATGTAGATTGCTTTTCCGTTGACGAGTAGTTGACCTTTCTTAATTTCTACCTTTCTGAAACCTACTTTTTGAGTGATGACTTCAATTGTATTTCCATTGTTATCAATGAGCGTAATAATCAGTTGGTACAAATTCGGCGTTTCTGCCGTCCATTTTTTAGGATTAGAAATGGGTAATTTGAATTGAATTTCTTTGTTGAATAAATTTACATTCAACTGTGCACTTGCGATTTTTTCCACCTCACTTTTCACGTGCTCCCCTTCCTTTTTTAAAAGGAAGGGCCTATCCGCAGGATTAGAGGATGGATCCATATCCAATAACTCAATTTGAACCGTACGACTCGAAATAAAAGATTGATTAGATTGCAGATATTCCACATCAACAATCAATTCCGCATCTTCATATTTTCCATCCAATTCAGTGATAACACTAAAATCACGAATATGCGAATAATTTCTAGCAAACAAATACACCTCCCGTTCAATCCCACTAATTCTCCAAAAATCCTGACACTCCAAATAACTTCCATCACTCCAACGATATACTTCGAGTGCGATTAGATTTTTTCCTTCTACTAGATAATTGGTCAAATCAAATTCAGCAGGCAACTTACTATCTTGGCTGTACCCTACTCTTTCCCCATTGACGTAAATGTAGAAAGCAGATTTCACGGCACCTAGATGAATGTAAACCCGTTGATCCTCCCATTCTTTTGGCAACTCAAACTCTTTACGGTAACACCCTACTGGATTATGATCTTCAGGCACATAAGGAGGATTGGGTTCTTTGTAAAAAAACTCATACGGATGGTTGACGTAAATCGGAATTCCGTAACCATTTACTTCCCAATTGGCTGGTACTTGGAAGTCATCCCATTTTTTGTCGGAGAAATTTTTTCTGTAAAAATCAGTTGGTATTTTAGAAGGTCCCGTTACCCATTTGAATTTCCAGTCTCCATTGAGTGAATAGAAGTTTTGGGATTTTGATTTATCTTTTAGGAGTGCTACTTGTCTATTTTCAAATGAAAAAAAACCGGCGTGTGCCGGCTCTTTGTTGATGTTGAATATTTTGGGGTTTTGTAATTCTGGCTTCATTTTATTGTTTTGCGGATGTTGTTACTTGGAAGTTGTTACGCGAAGTTACGCAGAGAACCGCAGAGGTGCGCAAAGTTTTTTACCTGATTTTTCTAACAATGTAAATATTTGGAACTTAATTGCTTAATTGTGTATTATGGAATTAGTTCATTTCAACAGAGAATTTTGGTGAGGTGGAGATATTGAAAAAGATTATGACGGATTTGTTTCGTTAGCCTCTAAAACAGAAATTGTCAAACTGTATAAGGAAAAATATGGTTTCCAGGAAATGGGAAATCATCTCTGTACCCTATTACACAATTCAGATTCTTTAATTAATGAATACTTAACATCATGAAAAATAATGCCTGTCGAAAGCTCTACTGCTATATTTAATGTTATAACTCATTAAGCTGAGAACATTGAAGAATTTCAAAAAATGACAGCTACATTAACGGAGCACCCCTACCCAACAACCCCCTGCATCAAATAAGCACAAACCAAAGCAAAGTAAGTTCCAACCGCATATCCCAACACCGCCAACAACACACCTACAGGCGCCAACGACGGACTGAAAGCAGAAGCTACAATAGGTGCAGAAGCAGCTCCACCCACATTCGCTTGACTACCAACCGCCACGAAGAAGAATGGCGCTTTAATCAACTTAGCGGTTACCAACAATATAATGACATGAACGAGCATCCAAATAATTCCAATAACAAATAAACCGATGTTGGCCCAAATTTCTCCAAGATTCATTTTCATTCCGATGGTTGCTACTAGGATATAAATCGCGATACTTCCCCACATCGATGCACCTACCCCTTCTAATTTTCTAGCTTTAGTAAATGACATAACAAAACCAACTGTTGTTGCAAATACAATCAACCAAAAGAAATGGGACATTAAAGAATTTAACTTCATAGATTCTAAAGTAGGTGCCACCCCCTTCATCAATGGAACCATCGTGTCCGCTCCCCAATGTGCGAAAGCGACACCACCAAACGCAATGGCTAGCATGACAAACATATCTGTTGTCGTTGCAGTTCTTTTTACAGATGCTCTATAATCTTCGACACTCTTTTTAAGTTGTTCGATTGCTGAGTTATCTGCTTTTAAAGATTCATCAATACGATCTGAAACACTAGCACCGTATAATAAGAAACCCATCCAGAAATTGGCAACCACCACATCTACGACAATCATGGTAGCAAATAAATTATCCTTTACTTCGAAAATTTCTTTCATAGCCGTTTGATTCGCACCACCACCAATCCAAGATCCTGCAACGGTCGACAAGCCTCTCCACAAATCATCAGGAGTAGCCGCTATAATATCCGGAAATAATTTCATAACAATCAACAATGCAATCGGACCACCTAAAACAATACCCATCGTTGCCGCAAAAAACATTACAATCGCGCGCCATCCTAAATTGGCGATTGCTTTTAAGTCAATACTTAGACATAATAGAATCAAACTGGCTGGCAATAGATATCGAGATGCTACATAATACAAACTGGAATGATGCGCATGCGATTTGTAGTCAGCAGCGGGAACTCCATTTGCATCCAGGATTTTACCCATCTCATCGTAACTGGCATCAGCAGGAAAAGCAATGTTATGTTTTGCAAACACATCCGCTATACCACTATCAAAATAATGAGCAGCTATCAAATTCAACGGCCAATGCAACAAAGCAGGCAAAAAATAACACAGCAACAAGGCAGGTACAAATTTGTAAAACTTCTTCCAACCTGGAGATTCCAAATCGTGGGTATAAAATATCGCTGCGAGTACGACGATTAGAATTCCAAATACGACGGCGTCACTGGTAAAGACTGGTTCCATGTTTTCTAAGTTGGTTTGTTTTGAAAGCTGAGGTGAAAAATACGGTTTTTAACACATAAGACTCATAAGTTGACGACCAAAATTTAAAAAGACACATAAGAATATGCGTAGTGACGATCACTTTTTTAACACTAAAGGCTCATAAGTTGTCGACCAGAAAGTAAAAAGGCAAATAAGATTAACGCATTGCTAAACTTATGTGCCTTTTAATAAGCAACTAGATTCTTATTTGTCTTATGTGGTTAAAAAAGCCCTACTTCTCAACAATCTCCACCAACTCCAACTCAATACGACGCTGTTCCAAATCCGCATCCTTAATTCTCACCATGATCCGATCACCCATTTTCAAAACCAATCCAGAGTGTTTCCCGACCGCTTTCATTCTGGCATCATCGATATCGAATGGTTCTTGCAACGTATCGAAACCAATCATACCTTCACACTTATTTTTGACTAACTCAACAAACAAACCACGATCAATCATTCCATTGATAGCACCTTCAAATTCTTCACCAATAAATTGGGAAATATATTCGACTTGTTTGTATTTAGTGGATTCACGTTCGGCAGTCATGGCCTTACGTTCTTGTTGTGAGATGTGCTTACATTTAGCAGCGAGTATTCCTTTGTCTGTTCGGAATTCGGCTGTTAGATTTTTCTCTAAAATACGATGCGTCAATACATCTGAGTATCTACGAATCGGTGAAGTAAAGTGACTATAAAATTCGAATGCCAATCCATAATGACCAATATTATCTGGTGAATATTCTGCTTTTGCCATGGTACGAATTGCTAGTGGTTCCAGCATTCTAATCGCGTCATTTTTCTTCGCTTCTTTGGCTAATCGGTTGTAGGATTCTGCAATTTGTTTTGGCGTATCTACATGTAGCGTTACCCCCATTTCTTTTGCAAATAAAGCCAAGTTTTGCACTCGTTCTTCATTTGGCAAATCGTGAATTCTATAAACAAAAGGAATCTCTTTCGCCTTTCCTTTTTTCGCGATGAATTTTGCACACTCTTTGTTAGCCAACAACATAAAGTCTTCAATCAACAAGTGCGCATCTTTTCTTTCTTTGACATACAAATCGATTGGTTTTCCTTTGTCATCTAATTTGAAACGAACTTCTTCTGCTTCAAATGCGATTGCTCCATTTTTGAATTTTGCTTTTCGCAATTTCTTAGCAATGGTATCCAACAATTTGATTTCTTCGTACATGTCGCCTTTCCCATTTTCCAAAACCTCTTGTGCTTCTTCATATGCAAATCGGCGATCAGAATGAATGAGTGTTTTTCCAAACCATTTATCCACTAACTTGTAAGATTTGTCAAATGTAAAAACAGCAGAGAAAGTACATTTATCCTCATTTGGTCGAAGTGAGCATAACTCGTTGGAAATTCTTTCTGGCAACATCGGTAACACTCTGTCTACGAGATATACGGAAGTCGAACGCTCGTACGCTTCCTTGTCTAGTTGTGTTCCTGGTTTGACATAATGAGAAACATCCGCAATGTGTACACCCACTTCAATTTTTCCATCTTCCAGAATTTCGACTGACAATGCATCATCAAAATCTTTGGCATCCACTGGATCTATCGTGAAAGTAGTCGTCTCTCTCATGTCTCTTCTTCTTTCCACTTCTTCATCAGAAATTTCATAAGCCAATGCTTCCACTTCTGCCATTGCTTCAGGAGAAAAATCAAGATCAAAACCATTGTTGACCAAAATGGAATTCATTTCCATATCATTGCCACCTTCAGCACCTAACACTTTTGTTACTTCACCGATTGGATTTTGGACATTTCCTTTTGGCCATTTGGTTACTTTCACGACTACCATATCTCCTTGTTCTGCATCCATTTGGTTTTCTGGATCGATATAAATTTCTTGATCGAAGTTCATTTTGTTTGGAACGACGATTCCGAATTTACCACGGAAATTTAATTTACCAATAAAATGATCTGCTGCACGTTTTACTACCTTGATCACTTTACCTTCTGGTTTTTTACCTCGACCTCTTGTCAAAGCCACTTCAACCCGATCTCCATTTAAGGCACTTCCCATATTTCTAGCGTGCACAAAAATGTCATCCGGCATATCATCTACTACGATGTATCCTGCACCCGAACGCGTCATGTCCACAATTCCTTCAAGCGATTTTGCTGACGTCTTTTTATCCGCAGTTGCTGCACGTCTGTCGAGTCTGAATTTTTTATTGTCAAAAGAGAATACCGTACCATCCGCTTCTAGTTTTTTCAAAGCATCTGAAACCGAATCCTTGGAGTTTCCGATCTTAAGGAATTTGGCAATTTGTTTAGCGTTAAATCTTTGTTTGGGTTTTCTTTTGAAGAGTTCTATAATTTGTTGCTGGAGTTCAGAAGTAGATAATTTTCCGCCTTTACTTTTCTTCCAGCCTTTTTTATTTTTCTTTCTTTTCATAAATTTTTTAGTATATAAAATTTGAATGGATCAATGCCATTCTATTGTAATGTATTTTGTTTGTTATAATATTGTTTTAATTCTTCTACAAATGCTATTCAGCACCTTTGCCAAGGTTTTCAATTTTTACTTTGTCCTCGCCGGACGGGCAATACTTTTTCCTTAGATGAAAAAGTATTCAAAAAATCAAATCGATTTAAATGCTCTACGAAGAACGCCGCCCCCGCTGCCCACCGTAAATCGACAGGCCTCCCGCACATTCTCCAAATAATTTTAATTAGTCGATAAATTTAAAACGAGCAAAATAATCACGTATTAATACAGATTGAACCCCAAAATGGCGGTTATCTATGAGAAAAATTTATCGATATCTGCGTTGAAAATAAAGTCATGTACTTTTGCAATGCAAGCCAGCGCGGTAACTAAGGCTATGTTTACGTTTTTCGCCTTAATCTCAAT
>CALFWW010000030.1 GCA_937928575.1 uncultured Saprospiraceae bacterium
CTATCTTAAATCATCACCCCGCTCCATCCATTATACAAAATAGAATTCAATACTGAATCGACTTCAACCAATCCACTACCCTAGTCTTCCGAAAGATCAACTCATTCAATCCAATACCAACCACTGCACAACCAATTCCCAATAACACATCAATCACATAATGATGTAAGCTGTATACCGCAGTAAACCAAATAGCAATCATACTGGCAATAAAAAGCGTACTCAAAAACTTATTGTTATATCTCAGGCTGTAATAAGACAAGACAATTGGGTAAGCACAATGAAGTGACGGAATCGCCCCAAAGATATAGCCATTATTCGCGTACAGCCCTTTATAAATTGGGAAACCCACCAAATCATCAAACCGAACCAAAGCACCTGCACTCCCCTTTGTGTTTCTAATTATCTCAGCACCATACTCTAAATAATACCAAGGAGGCGCCGCGGGATAAGTGATATAAAATATAAAGCCAATCAAATTAGTAACTAAGAATCCCATCAGAAATCGGAAAACCAATGAGTGTCTTTTTTTATATAACAAGAAAAGCGCAAACCCTGCTGGAAATGGAAACCAAGTCAAATAACTCAATCCTCCTAAGATGTCCAAAAATGAATTATAATTGGTAAGAAAATATTCCGACAACGTACTGTTATTAAAGCTGAAGAATTGTTTTTCAAGCAAGAATAAATCTTCATTGTGAATTTCAAAAGTATTATACTTAGGTAGAACCCTCAGTGAGTCATACAAAATTAAAAACATAAAAAGAGGACTCAACGATAATATGGATCTCCTGAATGATGGAATCAAAAACAGACAGATAAAAATTACTATTAAAAATATCCAGTTCTTCAATTCTAATCCAACAATAAAATAAAACCACGATAAATACAAGAAGGAGAAAATAATGAAACCAATGATCCATTCTTTATCTCCTGATAGGCCTTTAATTCGATTTTCTGTTGCGTAACTCATTAAAATTAATATCCACAAAGAAAGGAAAATTTTATCTTGAAGAAGGGTTTTTATTTCGAAAATCAACGTGCTTAAAATCACCAAAATAATGTAAATTTGCTGATAGAAC
Organism: uncultured Saprospiraceae bacterium; assembly: GCA_937928575.1. GTDB lineage: Bacteria > Bacteroidota > Bacteroidia > Chitinophagales > Saprospiraceae > CALDGQ01. The sequence continues at coordinate 1,083 of CALFWW010000030.1, forward strand.
TCAACTAAACAAATTCACTTTCATGAGAATTGATCCACTGATAGACCAACTATCTAAAAATATAGAGGTATTCAAAATTCTACTATTTAACATTGGAAAAGACGAAATACATTTCAAAGAAAATGATAAGAAATGGTCTGTTCTTGAAATCGTATGTCACTTATACGATGAAGAAATTGAAGATTTTCGATATCGAATCAAACATATTTTGGAAACCCCAAATGATGCAATGCCATCTATTAATCCTGAAGGTTGGGTCAAACAAAGAGCATATGCCAATCAAGATTATTACAACAAAATAAATGAATTTGTCACCGCCAGAAATGAGTCGATCAATTGGTTGAACAGTTTAAAAAATCCTAGATGGGAAAATGTTTACCATCATACTTCAATGGGAGATATTTCTGCTTATCAAATGCTGGCAAATTGGGTGGCACACGACTTGCTACATATAAGACAACTTACTCATTCTAAATATAAGTTCATTGAACATATAAGCAACCAAGATTTAAAATACGCAGGTGATTTTTAAACGCTTTCTCTACAAATAAATTAATTTATTTCTTTTTTATAATTAGTTGTAATTGACTCTTTTACCCCTAGTAACAGCTGTAACCGAGGTTAACACCTAATTGCTTGTTTCAGCAAGATACTTTCATTATCTTTATTATATTCAACTTACCGATTTTTTAATCTTGGATGTGCGTGTGCTTCTCTAGCTTTCAAATATTATCAAAAATTATAACGCTCTAATTCAGTGAATTACAATTAACACTTCTGTATAACAAGTTAATTTTCGAGAGATCGCCATAAACGAATTCTTATGAATATAAAATCTACCATTCTTATCACTTTTATTCTCGCATTATTTTGCATTCCTGCAGTAGGCCAGCATTCTATTGCGCGCCAATGGAATGATTTATTGCTGGAAAGTATCAGAGGTGATTTTGCAAGACCAACTGTTCATGCAAGAAACCTTTTTCATACTTCGATTGCGATGTATGATGTGTGGGCTATTTTTGATGAAACTGCCGAACCTTTTTTAATCGGAAAAACTGTCAATGGTTTTGATTGTCCATTTGACGGTTTCCCAGCTCCGACTGATATGGAAGCAGCTCGTGATGAAGCGATCTGTCATGCTGTTTATCGAATTTTGACGCACCGATTTCAAAATTCTCCAGCAGCAAATATGATGATCCCTCAGTATCAAAGTTTGATGTCAGCTAAAGGTTACTCCATCAATAATCTTTCACTTGATTATTCTACGGGTAATGCTGCCGCTCTTGGAAATTATATTGCAGCGTGCATCCTCAATTTTGGATTACAAGATGGATCTAATGAATCAGTAGATTATGGGAATGCATACTACACACCCGTAAATCCACCACTAGTTACAGATATTGATGGGAATCCAGATATTATAGACTTCAATAGATGGCAACCACTGACACTAGATGTTTTTATCGACCAGTCAGGAAACATCATCCCATTCAATACCCCTAAATTTTTGGGACCTGAATGGGGAAATGTAACTCCTTTTGCTTTGTCTCAAGATGATATGACAATTTACTCACGATTCGGCGATGATTATCAAGTATATCATGACCCCGGCGATCCTCCATATTTAGACACTGAAAACACAGGCGGTATTTCTGAAGAATATAAATGGGGTTTTGAATTGGTTACAATCTGGGGAGCTCACAACGATCCAGCTGATGGTGTCATGTGGGATATTTCTCCGGGAAGTATCGGCAACATTCAAAGCTATCCTGAAAATTATTCTGATTATGATGAATTTTATGACTTGATAAATGGTGGAGATCCAAGCATCGGTCATAGTGTAAACCCTGTTACAGGAATGCCGTACGAACCTCAAATGGTCCCACGTGGGGATTATACTAGGGTTTTGGCAGAATATTGGGCAGATGGTCCAGATTCTGAAACTCCTCCTGGTCACTGGTTCACAATATTAAATTATGTCAACGATCACCCAATGTTTGAAAAAAGATATCGAGGTCAAGGTCCAATCATTGATGATCTTGAATGGGACGTCAAAGGATATCTTATGATGGGTGGTGCGATGCACGATTCTGCAATTACTGCTTGGGGAATCAAAGGTTGGTACGACTATTTAAGACCCATTTCAGCTATCCGTGCGATGGGTGATTTGGGACAAAGTTCTGACCCCAATTTACCAAGTTACCATCCAGGTGGTTTCAGACTGACTCCTGGATACATCGAACTTATTGAAGTCGGTGATCCATTGGCTGGATTTGCAAATCAGCATGTCGGTAAAATAAAATTGTATACTTGGAAAGGTCCGGATTATATCAACAATCCAGCAATAGATGTAGCAGGTGTCGGTTGGATTCGTGCAGAAGAATGGTGGCCTTATCAAAGACCTTCTTTTGTGACACCTCCTTTTGCTGGTTTCATTAGTGGTCACTCGACCTTCTCTAGTGCTGCCGCCGATATTATGGAATTTATCACTGGAGATGATTATTTCCCAGGTGGTATGGGTGAATTCGAAGCACCCATGAACAACTTTTTAGTTTTTGAAAATGGACCGAGTGTGGACATCACTTTGCAATGGGCAACTTATAGAGATGCATCAGATCAAACTAGTTTGTCAAGAATTTGGGGAGGGATTCATCCTCCTGCCGATGATATTCACGGAAGAAAAATAGGGATGGAAATCGCAGCAGATGCCGTACTTCTAGCAGAATCTTTATTTTATAAAGATGATGACAATGATGGTTTTTATAATTATACAGATTGTGACGATAATGACAACACCGTATACCCAGGAGCACCTGAAATATGTGATGATAAAGACAATGATTGCAACAGCATGACCGATGACGGCTTGCCATTATTCACGTATTATCAAGATGCAGATAATGACGGATTTGGAGATGCTGGTAGTGAATTGATGGTTTGTTTAGCTACTGCCCCTGCCGGATTTGTCACCAACAGTGATGATTGCGATGACACTCTAAATGCTGTAAATCCAAATATCACAGAAATTTGTGATGGAATCGATAATGATTGTAATGGATTGGTTGATGATAATTTACCCGTCTATGACTACTATCTGGATGTGGATGGTGATGGATTTGGTGATAGTGCTAATGAGATTACCACTTGCGAAAATCCTGCTCCAACAGGTTATGTCGCAAATGCTCAGGATTGCAATGATAATGATAATAGTATAAATCCAAGTATGACAGAAGTCTGCGATGATGTTGACAATAATTGTAGTGGTGCCGTTGATGATGGTCTGACTTATTATGATTACTACCGAGATCAGGATGCAGATGGATTTGGGGATGGAGGAAATTTTGTTTCTACTTGTTATACGATTCCTCCAACGGGTTATGTCACCAATAGTGATGATTGCAATGATGTTGATGCCACCATCAATCCAACCATTGCAGAAGTATGTGATGGAATTGATAATGATTGCAACGGAATGGCAGATGATGGCTTAACCGTCACCAGATATTATCGGGATATTGATGGAGATAATTTTGGAAATCCAGATCTCTACGCAGATACTTGTATCTCCACACCACCGACTGGTTATGTTACTTTAGATGGGGATTGTGATGACAACAATGCACTCCTAAATCCGAATGCAATTGATGTCGCAGATAATTTCGTTGATGAAGATTGTGATGGAGCGGATCTATTTTTGGGTGCAAAAATATTCCCAAATCCAGTTAATGATGAATTAATTGTTCGTATTCAATATCAAGGAGAAGTTTCTGCTCATTTGATTTCAATGGACGGGCGTTTAATGTTGAGAGATCAAATCATTCTCTTCAATGACAATACTGCAAGAGTAGATGTGTCCGAACTTCATGGTGGCGTTTATATCCTTAGAATTTTAGATGATAACGAAAATGAAATTTACACCGAAAAAGTTTTGAAATATTAAACGAATTTTAAAAATAGTAGTTCTTCTCCTTTGGATTGCAGGTAGCGTTGTTACCTGCAATCTTTTTTTACCAGCCTCTGAACCCAACAATGATGCTGATTTAATTGCGTATTTCCCTTTTGATGAAAATGCCGATGATGCTATCTCTACTCGATTGAAAGGTAAGGTTCATGGTGCAACACCTGTTATTGGTATCAAGGGCATTGCTTATTCATTTGATGGAATAGATGACTATATTGAAATTGAAAATTCATCCATGCAATTTAACTTTGAAAATGATGACAGCTACTCCATTTCTTTTTGGGTAAAACCAGCAACCCGACAAAATGATTTGGATGTGAAAGAAAACGACATCCTATCAAAGTGGGTGACCAACGATCAAGATACTGCACATCTCAACACGGGCTATCCTTTCTGCATCCGTTATTTAAATCAAAAATCTGGTAAGCGACATGGCAAATGGTATCTCGCAAATTGGGGTGGCTACATCAAGGATTGTGATTTTGGAAATAAAATTGTAAGCGAACCCATTCTTTCAAGTGAACAATTCAATCACATCGTATGCACACAAAACAAAACTGAATTAAAGCTTTACCTAAATGGCAACTTAGTTTCAAATCAGAAAAATACAACAATGTGCACTACACTCAATGTTGCACCTCTGAGAATTGGAAAGCGAGGTGGATTAAATTATCAAAATCATTTTGCAGGAGTGATTGATGAGTTGCAGATTTACAAGGTTGCTCTCGATTTGGAATCGATTTTAGAAATGTATATGGAATTAAAAAATAAATAAAAAAAATTGGATCACCAATACACATACATACGTATCGACGATCCAATTTTAAATTTTTAAGTTCTAATTTTTAATTCCTATAGGACTACCCTTCCGGATATCCAGCATCGTGCCAGCACTGCAAAATTTCCAATTGAGCAGCAGTTAATTCTTGTGGTCTGTCATCAGGAGTAAAATCAGGATTTGGCATATTCATAACATCAATTACACGAGTTTTGAATTTGCCACTCGAAGTACTTCCAACCATACCCGCATACGTACTCAAATCTCTGGCTTCTTCTGGAATACTTCCATTGGCACCATCATGGCAACCAGAATAGGCACAAGAACTATTGATTATTCCTTTCACGTCGCCTTCATAAGTGGCGGTTACACCATCACAGGAATCAACAGGTGATTCATCATCGCCACAAGAGTAAGCTAATAATCCAATCATCAAAACGAAGGATATATTTAGCATGTAGTTCATTTTCATAATTTCAAAAGTTTAAGTTATGTTCAAAAACAAGGTCGTCATTTAAGCTTGCAAAAACACTCAAGACATCCTGCTAACAATGTGAATTTAGCATAAATCTGGAAAATACATTATATGATTTCAAATTTTAATGTAGTTTGAGCTCGTACAACAAAGAAAAGGCCACTTTAAAAAAGCAGCCTTATAAATAATATGTTGTGTTGTTCGATCCGTTTTGAGATGATTTATTTTGAACTAGACGAATTCATCGCCATCATATTTAACATCTTTATCCTTGTATTTAGGATTTACTTCGCCATCTTTTGGCATTTGCTCATTGTGAACAGTTGGCTGTTCTACTTCTTTTCTTGCACGTTTTGCAGACCATTTATTATACATTCTGAATAACATTGGCCCAAACATAATAAGATATCGCATTATTCTTCCCATAATAAATTACTGATTTATGTAATGATTCTAGCTTTTAGACGCATAGTTTAGACATAGTCACTTCTTTTTTTATTAGTTAAGATTGTAGAATGTAAAGTGTAAAGTGGCTACTCCTGACATTAATGATAAGAGTAGCCACTCTACACTTTTAACTTTACACTAAAAAACTACTCCACCAAAACCCGCTCCCCCTCACTATGACTAGAAAATTCAGGAGCATACATACACTGCACCGAAGTAATTCCATTGGAAAATTCTCCCTTATGAAAAACACGAAGTGGGTATTCAAAAACATAAGTCCCACGTGGTAAATAATCCATGAAAAAATGAGTAGCTAAATCTTTGGTCGACTCGTAATATCCGAGCCCATCTTGCCATTTGTACTGACTCAAAACATGGATCGGTTCAAATCCACTGGCACGCATATCTTTCATATGTATGTACTCCATGTCGCGATCGACGCGTAGTTCTATGCGGACTTTTATTTTATCTCCGACAGTAAGTGTTTCTCCTGCCTCAACAGGTTGAATGACTGGACCATTGTCGGTCAATACTTCTTTAAACAACTTCTTTTTAATCATCAAAGGGGTCTCCTCAAATGTTTTGATATTGTCTAAATCTTCAAAATACTGCCAATACATTCCACCCCAAGCCATAACATCATTTTTATTTTCTACGGTCACTTTCGACATCTCGGCATTGATAGCACTAGCTTCATAATTTGTTTTGAAATAACCCGTTCCTGCTTGTAAATCCAATTCTTTCAAGTCAACTTCTTGGTCGGCTAATTTTACAGCAACGGGTTTACTTTCACCTAACCAATCATTTCCGCGAATCAATAATGCATAGATGGCAGCGGCTGTTCCTTTCGTGGTTTTCCAATGATTGGTTTGCTTATTTTTCAACAACCAAATTCGCATTTCGTCCACCAAAGCCTTGTCATTATCAATTTCTTCAAAAGCTTCAATCAGCAATGTATGTGTTTCAATTGGTAATTGATGCCAGAAATAACCACGATCATATTTCCAAAACATACCCAATTCTTCATTCTGAATTGCCTTTTCTTTTAATGATGAAATTATTTTGTTAGAAAAATCCATTTCCCCATCTCTATTTAATGCCAATGCCAACATTCCTTGATGATATAGATTCTTGCTCAACCAGTATTTTTCCGCTTGTCCTTTGTAATAATCGGCAATTTTTCTAGTCTCACCTGACATTTCAATTTGAGGAAAGAAAGAACGTGCATATAAGTAGTGAATCACAATCGAACTCAAATGATCGTCATCCATATTCACTCCTTTTCGTTTCTTCAAGTCTTTGTAATGCTTCATCAATTCTCGATCCATAAACCCGACTGCTGGCTCCACCACCTGCATGTAATCGGAGGCTCCCTGAGCACCCAGTTTTTCCAAGTGCCCACAACCTTCAACAATATACTGAGTGATATACCAACTCGGTCGTCCACCCGGAAACCAAGAGAAGCCTCCGTTATTCGCCTTTTGTCGCTCCCGAATTTGAGCCATTGCTTTTTGCTCTTCTCGTGCCATCCGATTGGTGTCGAATAAGATGGCAATATTTTTCTTTTGTTCTTCTTCATTTTGCGCATCCAGTACCCATGGCGTCTCTTCCAGCAATGCGGATTTCAATTCCTGATTTTTCGATAAATTACTCAACAATGCTTCTGGATTTTCATCTCTCCATTTGTCAAAAACTTTTTTGATTTTAGGATTTGAATTTGCAATGTTAGCAGCGATTGCATTGGCATAATATCTATTGAAAATTTGCTCGGTGCAATTATGTGGATACTCCGACAAATACGGCAATGCCTGGACTGCATACCAAGCCGGATTACTGGTAAATTCCAATGATAAATTATGATGTTGCAAGGTCGAAGAATTATTGGATTGCAACAAGGATTGCATTGTAAAATCTTTGGTTTGATTGGCTCTTACCCAAAGTGGTAAAGATTCCGTAACCAACATCCGATTGGTCACAATTGGCAAACTACTCTCTTCACCATCCGTCACAGTGACCGATCCATTAGTTGAAGAAGCTTTCATCCGATAAGTAACCGCACTGGTTAGCCCAATTGGTATCTTCAAATTCCACATCAAAGGTGCAGATTGACCCGCTGGAATCGTAAAAGGAATTTCAAATTGGGTGTTGCCTAGTTGTTGATTGATCGACGCTTCTGTTGTCGCGTCGAACAATTCTAACATTGCAGTTCCGGACAATGGTTTATCCGTCATATTCGAAACTTTTCCAGCAAAACGAATGCCATCTCCTTCTCTCATAAAACGAGGTGCATTTGGAAAAATCATCAGATCTTTTTGTGTGACCACTTCATTTTCGGTGGTTCCAACTTTCAAGCCTTTGGTGTGCGCTAATCCTTTGAATTTCCAATTGGTCAAAGCTTCATTCATGGTAAATTTCAGAATGATATCGCCATTTGCATTGGTTTTCATGTCTGGAAAAAAGAAGACCGTTTCATTAAGATTTTTTCTTGGACTGAATTCTGGTTTCTTTTCTTTTGCACTTGGCGGATTAACATTACCTCCTCCGCCGTCATCAGCATCTACCATACCTCCAGCCGGAGCAGCATCGGCCAAAACCAATTCAGATTCCAACTGTTCTTCTCGCATAGAAGCAGATGCAATGGGCGAACTTTGTACCATTACTTCATCTAAACTTTTACTTCGCTTAGTTCGTACTCCGTAATGAGCCCTACCATGTCCACCAAAGCGAGTAATCTCTCTCCATCGAATAAAGTCAGGATACGTTCGGTAGTTAACCTTTATGTCTCTTTGTATAATGAAAAGTAATTGTTCAGAATGATTTAACTCAAATGAAATATTCTGAATTCGGCTTTGTGAATAAAAGGTAGGCCACAAACTTAACATCCAATTCGCTGTTGTAAATTCATCCAAGGAAGCATCGTATAAAGTCGCCACCATTTCCGCCGCCACTTTGTCTTTTTTATATCCACTTATCTTAATCCGCCACTCTTCTTCTTGTCCTGGCAATAGCTTGTCTCTGAAGGTTTCATACTCAATTGTCAACTCCTTATTCACCCATGGCATGCTGACCGTGTACTTATTGTGATAAATTCGATTGTCTTTTACAACTGCAATCAGATAAGAGACGTCTCCACGATATTTCTCTGTTATCCCAATCGTTTTTTTCTTCAATAAATCAACTGGAATCCACTCCTGTTCAACCAACTTATTCTTGTGCGTCAGTTGGAAAAAAGCGTATAGTTTATCCTTATTTGACTTCAGATAAATGTCATGATTTCCAGGATCATTGTACACCATTTGTTCTTGCATCACTTCGAATACTTTAGTACCATTTGGTGCTTCATTATTCAAATCATAAACTTTGAAATGCTTTTTGACTTCGACCTCCGTTCCATTTTTATCTTTGGTTTTCAGATAAATGATGTAGCGACCGGGTTCCCAATTTTTCTGATCTAATGGTATCGTCTTTATATCTTTCGTATTGATATTTTTTCGTTCCAATACGATTTTCTTTTCTTTCCAAGTATTATAATCATCCTCATTTTGATAAGCAAATTCAGGAAAATATTTTTCATAATCTGCTTTTGTCAAAATGGGTTCATCAATATCAAGTTGCCATAAACGATCTAAAAATACTTTGTTAGGTTGATCCAATTGAGCGACATAGACATCGACATTGGCATCGAGTGCTACTCCATTTAAGGTTTTGGTAGAAATACCTACTTCCACCAAACTATCTATATTCACTTGGTTTGGTATCTTTAGATCTGCCAATATTCCAACAGTACCTACACTTATATTTATCGTTCCACTTCTGGTCTCTCCTGACACATCAATCACATCTGCCATCACCTGATAGCGATACACTGGTTTTAGGTCTTTATCAAAATCTGTAGCAGGTTTTGCAGGGAACTCAATGGTGAATTTCCCGTTGGCATCCGTCTTGGTCATCCCATTTATAATTTCCTCTTGCCCACCAGCACTCGGATAATATCTGCGCATGAACCAAGGCAAATAAGGGAAATATTGTTGTCGCATCACTCGATATCTGACGTCCGAATTATCAACACCTGATCCGGCGAATGTTATTGCAGTTCCGTCGATAGTAACTTGATCATTCAATGCAAAATCCTTTTCGATCTCTTCGAATTCCACTTTAAATTTTGGACGCTTGTATTCCTCTACTCGAAAACTAATAGAACTTCCACCAATGGAAGAGCTAAGACTCATTCGACCTGTCAAACCACCGCTAGGTAAATCGAATTCACCTGATACCGATCCGAATTCATTGGAAGTCAATTCCAGCTTACTTACCTCTTGATAATTGGCATCCATCAATCTGACCGTTACTTTTTGATTGGTCAAAATGGAAGGCATTCGTAGTGTACTTGTTTTAGTCAAAATTCCTTTGAAGTACAATTTTTGTCCTGGACGATAGATGGCACGATCTGTAAAAAAATGAGTGTTTTGTCTTTCTCTATTTCGGTCCCGATAATTATTCTGATACATGTATTGATTGGAATGTAACACATCATCTCCGTATTTTATTGATACTTTGTAATTCCTGCTTGCTTCCTGTAAAGTGGCAATCCCATCTACATTTGTACGTTGCGTATCGAATTTTCTCAATTGTTGATTTCTCTCATTTCTGTTGGTGTCATAATAATCGACTACTGCATTTTCAATCGGTGCTCCGGTTGTCCGATCAACCACTACCATTTGCCCCGAGTAATGTCCTTCGGGTTTGTAATAAGCAATGTTCGTGATATTAGTGGAGGCAACAATAAACGACTGTTCTTTTGCATCGATATCACTTTTTTCTCTTGCTACTATGTAATAAGTTCCAATAGGTAAAGCATCAATTTTCAATTCTGTATGATGGACTCTTAGATCTTCTGAACCGGTTAAAGAAAAGGATTTTTCCCAAACTTTTTGATAACTCTTCAATTTCTTAATACCATCCTTATGATTGATGTAATCTGGTTCTATTCCTGGTTTTATTTCATATTTATAAACTTCTACAAATACTTTGTTACAATTTTTGTAGCTCAATTGAAATAAGAAAGGTTGGTTAGGCAGATTTTCTCTTTGAACATTCGCATCATACTTTTTGAATTCTAAATCATATTTTAGTTTTCGACATCCGCTCGCACCAAATGACTTTGGATACTTTGAAATTGCATTGTTACAAATAGCTCTTGCTTTGACAAAATAATCGCCACGCTTTTCATTTTCATCCTCTCTTTTATATAAATTTCCTTCCTGTGCATAAAATAGAGCTATTTTATGCATCACTTCCGCTGTCACTGGATTCGATGCGTATTCATCCGCCAATTCATTTAAAGCTTCTAAATAAAGCTCCTTTTTATTCGCAATTTTCCCATTCAAATAAACATACTCCAATCGTTCCAAATCTGCCACTACCAACGCTGGTACTTCATTTTTTTCTTTCAAAAATTGCAGTCGATCTTGCATAATTTTCAATGCATAATATTTATTCGAACTGGTATCTATTTCTAACTTTATGTTTACAAATTCATTAAGACCAGAAATATATGCTGGTTGATCAATATTATAATTATCAGAAAAACCTCTGGATTGACCTGAGAAATAATTAAGTGCCCGATGTGCTAACAAATCATACACGGTAGACATGAGTGACGATGAATTTTCACCACTTTTGAGTGCTGGTGTGAATGCCGATAATGGTGCACTTTTAGCTACCTCCTCTTCCAATGATGCTAAATAGTAATCCCTGATAATTCTTCTAAAATCTGGCTCTGACCAAGTTTTGACATCCGTCAATACAAAATCAACCACTTCACTTCGTCCTTGAATCCGCCATCTTTCATTGTTGTAATATAGATTGTAATAATCCGCCAACAACGAAGCAAAAATAGCTCTTTCTACTCCGCTTGCTTCATCCAATTCCGTGCGCATCATGTTGATAGATGCGATCATTCCATCTTGATTGAGTTCTTCGGCATACTTCGCTTTGTAGATAAGTGCCTTTACTTTTTGAGGTGCATTGTTATCCTTTTTGGCAGTAGCTAAAATAGTTTCTACCACTTCTAAGCCGGATTTAGGCAATCCATCTTTGTCGTGTTGTTCTACTTGTTTCCACAACTTCTCATAGCCAGGATTTTTTAAATTAAATGTGTTGTCGATAGCAGGTGTTTTTTTGTTAGCGTTGCATGCAATTAAAAATAAAGATATAGAAAACGAAATGAGCTTTAGGATCGTGATAGGTTTCATCTTGTATGTTTTATTGAAATGGAATTATTACACATCAACTCAATGATGCTGTTCAAACAAAAAAGGTTGTGTTTAAATAATCCAGGTGTGTGGTTCATCCAAATTTTAGGACATTGGATTGCGGATCGCATTTTTGCGTAAAATACTCACTTCTTTTGATAATTCTTTCGTATTTGCAAGAAAATCAACGAATTGCGATGCCCAATAAGGCACCAAAGAAGCCCCTTTTGAGCCAAAACCATTAAAAATTAAATAGTTGTTAAATTCTGGATGCGCTCCCATCAGTGGTCTTCTGTCAAAAACCGTCGGACGAAATGCCGCTAAATGATCCACGATTTCAAATGGAGTCGTTACTGCATTTTGCAATTTTTCAACCAAGCTTTTTTTCCCTTCACGAGATGGAAAATCGTTTTCTTCCTTCCATGTAAACGTACTACCAATCCAAAAAAGTTCCTTGTCAATTGGTGCAATCGTCACTCCATTTTTGATTATCATTGATGACTGAAGATTCGGAATTTTTGCAATCAAAACTTCTCCTTTGCTGATATTGAAATGTAAGTTGTTGAAATGAGGATTTTGGGTAGCGCGATTGCCTTCACAGAATATGATTTTATTGGCTTTAAGGTCTTTGTATACAATACCGTCATCAGTAGGTTGTAAATCCTTGTATTCAAATTTCTCAACTCTTAATATACCTTCCTTTACCCATTTTGATTGAAAGTGTTGAATCATACTTGGCAAATCAACTTGTGCGCATTGATTGAGAAATTTTCGATGATCCGAATTTTTAATATTAGGTATTAAATCATTAACGTCTTTTGATTCGGCGATATAGGGAACATAGGATTCATCCCCTTCTCTTCTACTGAATTCGTTTTCATCACCCACATTTTCGAGTACCCACATGAAATCTCGTTCATGAAAAATGGAGATGTTTTCCTGTGCTTCTATGTTTTGGTAAGTTTTTTTTGCCGCCGGTAAGAGTTCATCAATCATCCAACTTTTGACAAATCTTCTTCCTGTAATGGGATTGATAAGTCCTGCTGCAATTTTGCTGGATGCGTGTTGATGATTTTGGTCGATGATGATTACTTCGTGACCTTGTTGGAGGAGTTTCCAAGTGAGTATGGTTCCGGCCAGACCTTGCCCTATGATTAGGTATTTGTTTTTGATGTTTCTTTTTTTTGTCAAACTTTGGGAAAAAATTTGGGTTTTACAGTTTGGGGCGATGCCGGCATCGCCCCAATTATTTCACGAATATTCGTCCAGCCCTGAAAGGGCTTAGCAGTTTTTACAACAATTTGTTTACTATAATTAAACACAAAACATTGTGCTTGTAAATATATTTAGGGGATTACTGCTTCGCTCCTTCAGAGCTTCAAAATTACAAATTTTAGCTTGGGACGTTGTCCCATGCCAAAATGCTTGACCCACTTTGGGGTCATAGGTTAATAACTAAAAAAAGTATTCAAAAAAAGCGCAACATAATTTACCCAGGAGATTGAACACCCTACCCCTTTGGGTTTAGTATTTATAGATTCTCTCAAATTGATTTTCCTTAAAAAAAACAAACCAGTAATTAGTCAATAAATTAAACACTTTTTATTCAGTATTTTGAACATCCCTCCCTCCTTAAAGCTCCTTAAAGAGTATCTCACGATTCCTCCTCATCATCATACAAATCAGCTGCATCAATTTGATCAACCAATCTCAAAACCCAATCAATTACTTTTGGACTTAAGTATTTGGCGATACCTGCTTTTCGCTGAGCGGTTTTTAATATGTTGATATTTTTGTAACCTATTGCCTGTTCCTCAGCTTGGTCAATATATTCTTGCCAATCGTCGGCTGTGTACATATTGAATTGACCTCTCATGATGTCAAGATCAGTTGGATCTTGAAGATCGTATTTTGCCATTATTGTGTTATAATTTTAGATTAATCCAGAAAGGCTCTCTGACAAGTTTTGAAAGCGGTAATTCCATCCAACAATACATTTCCTTGATATGGAAAATACACTCCAGGTGCATAGTACGCCTCAATGGTAATGAAGGAGATTTTCTTTTTGGTCACAAAATCGAATTGGTAATATTCCCATTCCACATTTTCAATGGCATCCGTATCGGCTATTAATTGTTTTTTATCACAACGTTTCGTCCCACCCCAAATTCGAAGACGGACTGGAATGTCATAACCAGAATATGCCTTTGAGTGTGCTAGATACATACCCAATGAATAGCATTCTTTTTTATCCAATGGTTGTGATAACTCTTGACCTATACTTTCAAAGGTTCCGTCTTTTCTGGTAATTAAACCGACATAGGATTCGCCGTCATAAGGTTCATTATACACGCCCCAAAAGCCTGGTAAAATATCTGGTGTCGTTCCAAATTCACATCCTTTCCACTCACTAGGCATGGTCGCATCCTGAGGTTCGTTTTCAAAAGATGGATTTTTCAACTGAATTTGAGCTGAAAGTAAAGTTGGTAAGAAAATAATGATGTATATAAAAAGTCTCATATGTATGGTATCGGGTTCGGTCAAATTTAAGATAAAACCTATTAGCGTTCAAGATTAAAAGGGATAAATGCTACCGTATTGTTGTTTTTCAGGAGGGACTCTGATTAAATGACATATTTGATTTATTATAATATTTAACATAATTTGCAATTGATAACCAATAAATTGACCGATATTCTTCATGAAACATTCCAATCACTTTTACTCCATAATTAGTGTAACGTTGGTACTGATTCTTTTTGGGTTGGTTGGAATTGGTTTTTTTCAAGCCAAAAACCTGAGTACTCACTTCAAAGAACAGGTCAATATTGTCGTGGAATTAAAATCGGATATTCATGAAGCGGACCTGGAAAAAGTAAAGCAGAAAATTGAAAACAGTCCGGTTGTAAAAGAGGGTTCTATCACTTTTATCTCTAAAGAAGAAGGAGCAAAAATGTTGACGGATGAATTTGGAGAAGAATTATTGAGCCTTCAGATGTCGAATCCATTACACGATATTGTTACTTTCAACCTCAAGGCACGTTACATATCTACGGAATATTTTGAAAAGATTAGATTGCAAGTATTGGATTATCCGCCTGTGCAAGATGTGTATTTTCAAGAAGGATTGGTAGGTGGGTTCATGGAAAACATCAATAAGGTTGGATATGTCATTTTAGGTTTGGCGATTGTTTTGTTATTGATTGCATTGGCATTAATTTACAATACAATCCGATTGTCCATCCATTCCAATCGAAAATTAATAAAGAACATGCAGTTGATTGGTGCCTCCCCTGCTTTCGTCAGCAAACCATTTTTTAAGAAAAGTTTTTTGAATGGTCTAATCAGTAGCTTAATGGCTATGACAGTGCTCGGATTACTACTATTATTGATTTTGGGGCAATTACCTGTTGAACTATTGGCAGAAAGTGGCACTTTGTTTATTGGATTAAGCGTAGGATTACTAATTTTGAGCGTTATAATGAATCTGTTTAGTACCTTTTTGACTGTCAATAAATATTTGCGCACCAATTTGGAAGATTTACATTCATAAAACTAGATCATAATCTCAAACAGCATGAGCAAAAAATCAAAGAAAAAAGTAGTGGTAACGAAAGATACTTCTAAAGCGAATCCAGAATCAAAATCTGGAACTAAAAAAGTATCCGTCAATACCAAGAAAAAAGTAACACCAACCGTTTCACGAAACACCAAACGTGGAGCAGTTACTTCAAGCAGAAATGATGAAATGATCTTTGGTCGCTCCAATTATATTTTAATGGCAGCAGGTGTAGCCCTGATCGCACTTGGTATGATTTTAATGCTAGGTGGATGGATGCCGGACAATAACACGTGGGATGACGATATCATATATAGTACCCGCAGAACTGTCTTGGCACCATTTTGTATTCTGGCTGGATTAAGCATAGAAGTCTTTGCGATATTCAAAAAATAAAGTTCACAATAACTAATTCTTCTTTTCATGGGCGATATTATCAACGCAATTATCCTTGGTATCATTCAAGGGCTAACCGAATTTTTACCTGTTAGTAGTAGTGGTCATTTAGAAATCGGAAAATATTTGTTGGGCGACAACAGTATGCCTGATGAAAGTATGTTGATGACTGTGATCCTCCATGGCGCAACCGCCTTGAGTACCATGGTTGTTTTTCGTAAAGAAGTGATGGAAATTTTGAAAGGATTGTTTCAATTCAAAATGAATGAAGAAACCCTATTTTCTCTTAAAATTATTCTGTCGATGATTCCTGCCGTTTTCGTTGGATTATTTTTTGAAGATTTAATTGAAACTTTGTTTAGCAGAAATCTATTACTCATTGGATTAATGCTATTTGTAACTGGTTTGTTATTATTTTTAGCCGATCTTTCAAAAAACACAGAAAAAGAAGTAAGCTTCGGAAATGCATTGATTATCGGTATCGCGCAAGCGATTGCGATTCTTCCTGGTATTTCTCGTTCTGGAGCTACCATCTCAACTAGTGTATTATTGGGAATTGATCGAACAAGAGCTGCTAAATTCTCCTTCTTAATGGTAGTTCCCTTAATCTTCGGAAAAATGGCGAAAGATATCATGGATGGAGCACTCTCCGCTCCAAATGTTGATGTACTTCCTTTAGCTGCCGGATTCGTTGCTGCATTCTTCACGGGTATCGCTGCTTGTGTCTGGATGATTGCATTGGTCAAAAAAAGCAAACTGAGTTACTTCGCGATATACTGTTTTATCGTTGGTGCTATCGCAGTCGCCAAAGGAATGGGTTTATTCTAAATTTAAAATTCCCCAAAGCTCACGACCTCACGACCTCACGAATCTAGATCCTATTATAAATTCAAATGAGCTTCAGCGATTGAGAAAATTATTCTAAATTTTAAATTCAAATGAGCTTCAGCGATTGAGAAAATTATTCTAAATTATAAATTCGAATGAGCTTCAGCGATTGAGAAAATTATTCTAAATTATAAATTAAAAAAAACATACTATCTACATGGATCCAATGCGGTCTGATAAAGCTTCCGATTTTAGAGCTGGTGAATTAATCCTGGTTGATAAACCAATGGGTTGGACTTCCTTTGATGTCGTCAATAAATTACGCTATCGACTTAAATATATCACGGGTGTCAAAAGATTCAAAGTAGGACATGCTGGTACTTTAGATCCGTTAGCAACAGGACTTTTACTAATCTGTACCGGTAAATTCACCAAAAGAATTCACGAATTGCAAGGACTCTCCAAAGAATATACTGGAACCATCCAGTTAGGAGCTACCACCCCTTCTTACGATAAAGAAACGGAAGTTGATCAGACTTTTCCTACCGACCATATCACGATGGAGTTGATTCAAAAAACGAAGGAACAATTCATTGGAGCAATCCAACAAATGCCTCCCATTTATTCCGCCATAAAAATCGACGGAGAGCGTGCTTACAAAAATGCGAGAGCTGGAAAAGAGATCGAAATGAAAGCCCGACCTGTCACCATCCATGATTTTGAATTACTGAATTTTCAAGAAAACGCAGTTGATTTTCGAGTAACAGTGAGCAAAGGAACTTACATCAGATCACTCGCCTATGATTTCGGAAAAGCGGTAGGTAGTGGTGGTTATTTGGCCAAACTGGTTCGTACAAAGGTCGCTCATTACAACTTGGAAGCTGCCTGGAATTTGGAAGAATTGATGAAATTTTTGAAGACATTACCGGATGCTGGTGGCTGGGTGAAGTAGAGTTAGTATTAAGTTTAAGTAAAAAAAAGTAAAGACGTGACTTTGCAACTTCACGTCTTTACTTTTTACTTGATACTTTCACTTCGCATCAATCGTAGAAAAAGAAGTAATTTGAATCGCCTTTCCCCACATAAAAATACTCATCCCTTCCTCCACTTCTCGACCGATAATAGAGACGGTCGCTCCTTCATACTTTAATTGCTCAGGCATATGGATTGGTCGCCACTCAATACCACTTTTGTCGATGATGCCCCAAAAGCCTGGACCGATATTTTGATAACGAACAATACCAGTAATTCTCATTATTTTGAAATTGGGTTGATGCTATTGATGGTTTCGTACAATTTATTAATTACCTCATTTTGTTTTTGGATGGCAGTTTTCAATTCATCAATCTCTACTCTTGAAATCTTACTCTTATCTCTTTTTTCCAAACAAGGTGCAAACGGGCTTAATTTTGAACGAATAAACCAAACTTCTTTGAGTTCAGAAAGTGGTAATGGATATGGTTGATAATAAGAATTGTCCGAATGTAATTCTAGTGCACTATTCGTTTTAATTTTATTAATTGCCCTTTTGACCAGTACATCTGATTTTGTCACAAAGACATAAACATGATTGTCTTTAATACCATTCTCCCAAAGATTTGGTTCCAGAAATGAACAAATGACTTTATCACCTTCTATTAAAGTTGGTTCCATGCTATCTCCAGCAACATCGAAAGAACGATGCGTCCCTACTTTATATTTATAATCAGGTAATGAAAATGACGGTAGTCCTTGGATAAATGTCTGCTCCGAAGATTCATTGGCATAGCCCGCCTGCGCAGGCACGGGTACATGAACAATGCGTTCTTCCCCATTCTGATCGGTCAAAACAGAAAGTACCCGAAATTGGTTATCTTCCTTTTCACCGAGCATCATTGGCCCTTGACCAGTAAATATATAATTGGGATTGAACCGATATTTTTCGACTGCTTTCCGTAAAGTTTCCAACGGAACATCTCTTTTGTCTTTAAGCATACTGCTTAAACTTTGTGGGAGATAATCTAGCGACAATGCGAATTGTCTGCCAGAACGCACTCGATTTTCTTTACGAATTTTTTCAAAGCATTGAAGAAATCGTTGCGTCACGATGCTATTCATGTGTAGTATTGTCTATTCTAATAAAACTAATATGCAATCAAAAATAAAAAAATGTTGCTAAATGTTAAGAAAAAGCAATGTAAATTATCAACAAGAATAATGCTCGAACTGAAAATAAAACAACTGTTCACTACATGGCGTGAATTATTGCCAAAAAATCTTTTGCTTTTAATGAAGCACCACCTACCAATCCACCATCGACATCTGGTTGTGAAAATAATTCTTTTGCATTCGCTGGTTTAACAGAACCACCATAAAGGATGCTCGTGTTATTTGCAATTTTAGCGTTATATTTTTTTGTAATCATTCCGCGCATTTTTTTGTGAATTTCTTGCGCTTGTTCTGGTGATGCAGTCATACCGGTTCCGATGGCCCAGATCGGTTCATAAGCAATGATTACTTTAGAAAAATCTTTTGCGGATAAATGAAACAAGCCTTTTCTCAATTGCGCAGCGACAAATGAAACGTACTTTTTCGATTTTCTGATTTTTAAAGGTTCTCCACAACAGAAAATTGGAGTGATCTTATTGTTGATGGCTTGTGATACTTTCGCAGCAATCATTTTATCATCTTCACCAAAAATTTCGCGCCTTTCAGAATGCCCTAATATAACATGGTTTACACTTATTCCCTTTAGCATGTTGGCCGAAATCTCACCAGTAAATGCACCTCCATCGTTGGCATTAAAATTTTGTGCAGCAACGGATAGTTTGGTTGATCGTCCAATCCCCATTTTGACTGCATGTAAATGCGTAGCGGGAACACCAAAAATGACCGATACATTTTTACCAAGTTTTGCTTTTTTCTTGACATCCTTTGCCAACTTGACACCATCTTTCAGTGTCGTATTCATTTTCCAGTTTCCAGCGATAATTTTCTTTCTAGCCATGATTTTTTTGATTGTAAAATTTATGATACACAAAAATAATTATTTTATCAAAGTGTCAATTATTATCTCATTTTATACGATGAATTAAGTGGAATTGATTCTATATTGCGCTTTAATTTTAAATAACCATATCAAATGTTGACTAAAAGTAATTTTGTCCTCCTCTTCTGTTTATCCTGTAGCAGTCTCTTTTTTGCTCAAAACGATTCTCTTTCTTTTAATTTGGAAGATATTATTATAAAATCCAATCGTATTCAAATTCCTTTTTCAGAAACCTCCAGATCAATCGAAATTATTACCGCTGCTCAATTGCAAGCAGCACCCGTTGAAAGTGTGGCCGAAGTCCTTCAATATTATTCTGGTATGGATATACGTCAAAGAGGTGTGCATGGTGTACAAGCAGATGTAAGTATTCGTGGTGGTACTTTTGAACAAGCACTTATAATGATCAACGGAATCAAAATGGTCGATCCTCAAACGGGACATCATGCATTAAATATTCCAGTCAATTTACAAGATATTGAAAGGATAGAAATCCTGAAAGGACCAGGTGCCAGAATATATGGTCAAAATGCATTTTCAGGAGCCATTAATATCATCACTAAAAAACACACAGAAAGAATTGCTACCGTCTCCCTTTCCGGTGGTGAAAATAATACGGGTGGATTCGGTTTTTCTGCCGCATTACCTGGTGATAAAAATTACCAACATCTTTCTTTTAATCGAAATTTTTCTGAAGGATATAAATTTAATACCGATTACAACATCAGCAACTTTTTCTATCAATCCAATTTTAAGCTATCGACAAATAATGATATCAATGTTACAGCTGGATTTGTCGAAAAAGAATTTGGTGCCAATGGTTTTTATGCAAGTCCAGATTTTATGGATCAGTATGAAGAAACACAAACCAGTATCGTCGCAGTAGAATTAAATAACAAAAATTCGAACCAAGTCATCAAACCAAGATTGTATTGGAGAAGAAATCAAGATGAATATCATTTTGTAAGAAGCAATCCTTCCATCTATCGAAATTTGCATATCAACAATACCGTAGGTCTCGAATGCAATACCCTATTTTTCAATAAGTTTGGAACGACAGGTGTAGGAGTAGATTTTCAAACAATACGTTTACAAAGTAATAATTTGGGAATTCACAATCGTCAAGTGGCAAGTGCTTTTCTGGAACACCGTTTTTCATTGTTGAATAATGCACTGGATATTACACCTGGTCTTTCTTTCAATTATTTTTCTGATTTTGGAAGCAATTTCCTACCGGGTATTGATGTCGGATATGCTATCAATAATCATGTAAAATTATTCGTCAATGCAGGCTACACCTATCGGACACCAAGTTTTACTGATTTGTATTACAGTGATCCCGTAAATATTGGCAACGCAGCGTTACTTCCCGAATCCGCATTTACTTATGAAGGTGGAATTAAAGTTTTAAAAAACAATCACGCTATCTCAATTAGCTATTTCAATAGAACAGGCAATAATCAAATCGATTGGACCAAAAATTTGGAAGAAGATCCATGGCAACCACAGAATTTCCAAACCGTCATCATGAAAGGGATTGATGCAAATATTCAAATTGATTTAACCAATTCCCTTAAAAGAAAATCATGGCTAAGATTGGCATATACTTTTATCGATTCTGAAATTCCAGCAAATGAAAATCAGTTTTCAAGATATGCCTTAGAAAATTTAAAACACCAAGTGATCGGTGGAATGTCTATCAACATTTTTAGCAAACTTCACTACTCTATTTTTGCAAGATATAATGATAGAGTGACAATGGATGATTACACCGTTTTAGATACAAAGTTGACTTGGCAATCTGATCGTTTTACTGCTTACTTGAAAGCCAATAACTTGACGGATGAAAAATATTTGGAGACGAATTTGGTAGAGATGCCTGGTCGATGGATTTTGGGTGGTGTGCAGTGGCGGTTTAGATATTAGAGTGCTTCGCTTTAAGATCGCCTTTGGCTTTAGGAACGCTTTGCTTTAAGACCGTTGACACTTTAAGACTGCTTCTTGTGGAGGTCAACCAGCATGTTCAATTCGAAATCCGAGTCTTAAGACCGCCTTTGGCTTTAGGACCGCTTCGCTTTAAGACCGTTGACACTTTAAGACTGCTTCTTGTGGAGGTCAACCAGCATGTTCAATTCGAAATCCGAGTCTTAAGACCGCCTTTGGCCTTAGGACCACTTCGCTTTAAGACCGTTGACACTTTAAGACTGCTTCTTGTGGAGTTGTTCATTAGAAGTTCAATTCTTACCTTGCCATTCTCCAATGTCGAATTGAACACGCTGCTTGAATTACAACAGAAGCAGTCTGAAAGCGAAGCGGTCTTATAGCAATAAGCATAACGAATTGCAGTCTTGCAGCGAAGCGGTCTATTAGTACCAAGCAAAGCGAGGTACGATCTAAAAAAACACACATGAAATTCGGAAAACTACCATCTATTGAAAACGTTGATTTCACCCTTCCTACTCCACCAAAAGAGACGGAACAGGTCTTACGATCCTTACAATCGACTCCACAAAAACCTGAAGTATATATTGGCTGTACTGGTTGGAGCATGAAAGAATGGGTGGGTCGGGTATACCCTACTGGAACCAAGGCAGCCGATTACTTTAAATATTATGCTACACAATTCAACACCATTGAACTAAATACGACACATTATCGAATACCGACAATTTCTACTGTCAAAAAATGGGTCGAAACTGCAACCGATGATTTTCGATTCTGCCCAAAGATTTTCCAGAGAATCAGTCACTCCAAAGATTTAGGGCTTTCTTCTACCAACAACATTATAGATACAAAAGAAGCCTATCTACATTTTGAAGAAAAAATGGGTTGTTGTTTTATGCAATTACCTCCTTTTTTTGGTGCTGATCGAATTGGTATGATTGAGCGATTTCTCAATAAATTTCCAGCAGAAATCCCATTGGCAATTGAACTGCGTCATGAAAGTTGGTTTGAAAATAGAAAAGAAGCCAACGACATTTATCAACTTTTTGAAAGTAGAAAAATAGCAACGGTCATTACAGATGTTGCAGGAAGAAGAGATATTTTACACCAACGATTAACCAATGATATTTGCATGGTTCGATTTGTGGGTAACGGCCTTCACTCAACAGACTATACCCGAATTGATGAATGGATACAACAACTACAACAATGGTTTGAAATGGGCTTGCAAAAAGTATATTTCTTTACGCACGAGCCCGATAATTTACTAGCACCAGAACTAGCACTGTATATGGTCGAAAAAATGCAAGAACAGTGTGACGTAATTACAAGAGGACCTACATTTTATCAAGACGATTCGGACAGCCAGATTTCACTTTTTTAGTTGTATTTAGACTAGACCGCTTCGCTTTAAGACCGCTAGCGCTTTAAGACCGTACCTTGCTTCGCGCGGTACTTTTAGACCGCTTCGCTTTTAGACTGCTTCTTGTGCAATTCAACCAGCCTGTTCAATTCGACTTGTGAGAACGACAAGTAAAATTTGAACTGCAATTGATAACCTCTAGAGAAGCAGTCTTAAAGCGTATGCGGTCTAAAAGTACCAAAGGTACGGGTCTTAAAGCCAAAGGCGGTCTTATAGCGAAGCGGTCTAAAAAAATTAGCCCACCCATCTTTTACTTACCAAGCGGAAATAGTACATTAGAGCTACTATATGACGGCCTTACTTTGAAGCAGCTAGAAAAGATTTTCAAACCTATTATACTATATAACCAAGAAGTACGATCCATTAATGAAGATGGTGAACAAATAGATAGATGAAAAGTTTATGCATAAAAAGCACCGAAATGTGAGGACTTCCGTAGAACAAATAAAGGCTATTTTTCCACATTCAAAGCTGTATGTGACTGGGATCAATAAGCAATTACCTTTGCAACCATGTAAATAATTTATGTCTAAAGATAACGAAAAAGAAAAAGATCTATCGATGATTACTGCGGAACACAAGTTCCCGTACATTCATCGCGATATAAGTTGGCTATCCTTCAATGAGCGAGTCTTACAAGAAGCGCAAGATCCCAACGTTCCACTACTGGAGAGGGTCAAGTTTTTGGCTATTTATTCTTCGAATTTAGATGAATTTTTTAGAGTGAGGATTGCTGGTCTGAGAAACCTGGTAAGGGTTGGGAAAAAGACTAAAAAGGCACTTGAGTTTGATCCGAAAACAGTGCTCAAAACATTGCTTAAAATTGTCAATAAACAACAGGAGGAGTTCAGCAAACTTTTTGAAAAAACAATTATCCCAGCCTTAAAAAAGGAGGATATTCATCAACTTCGTCGTGAACAATTAAATTCGGAACAAAAGGAATTTATCGAACAGTATTTTCAGGATCATCTTTTACCTTTTGTTCAACCTGTGCTCCTCAGCAAAAAACGAATTCGACCTTTTCTGATTAATGGTGCATTGTATCTAGCTATTCATCTAGTTGAAAAACCTAGTAAAGATAAAAAAGTAGAAAGATCAAAAGAAAAACGAGTTGCTATTGTAAAAATCCCTTCTGATCACCTACCTCGTTTTATTGAATTGCCATCTAGCAAAAAGAAAAACACCTACATCATGTTGGATGATATTGTTCGACAAAGTGTATCCTGGATATTTCCTGGTTATGATATTATCGACTCCTACTCTATCAAACTGACACGTGATGCGGAGTTGTATATTGAAGATGAATTTACGGGTAATTTAATTTCAAAAATCCGAAAGAATTTAAATAAAAGAAATGTAGGGCCTGCCTCGCGTTTGGTATTTGATCGGGAGATGCCAAAAGAAATGCTGGATTACCTAACCCGTGCACTAGAATTGGAAAATTTTGACTTATTGCCAGAGGGTCGATATCACAATAATTCTGATTTTTTTAAATTTCCGAAATTTGACATCCCGCAGCTCTACAACATACCACTTCCGCCGCTTACTTATAAACCTTTAGAAAAAACAAAAGACTTTTTTGAAGCCATGAAATCTGGGGATCATTTGATACAGGTACCCTACCATAGTTACGAGTCTGTTGTTAGATTTTTTGAAGAAGCTGCAGAGGATCCGAAGGTGACACATATCAAAATTACGCAGTATCGTGTAGCCAAGAAATCAAGGATCATGGAAGCATTGATAAAAGCAGTGAAAGCAGGTAAACAAGTTTTTGTTTTTATCGAAGCGAAAGCCCGATTTGATGAAGAAGCAAATTTGAATTGGGGAGAACGTCTGGAAAAAGAAGGGGTTAAAGTTTCTTATAGTTTTCCGGCCGTAAAAGTGCATTCAAAAATTGCACTCATTGTCCGTAAAGAAGGGAAGAAAAATCAACTGTATGCTTATCTAAGTACTGGAAATTTTCATGAAGATACCGCAAAAATATACTCAGATTATGGACTCTTCACTACAGATGAACGATTAACCAAAGAAGTATCCCGCCTTTTTAATTTCCTAGAAACGGTCAAAATGCCTAAGGAAAAATTTGAGCACCTATTGGTTGGACAATTCAACATGCGTAAACGATTGATTGGCTTAATTCAAAAAGAAATCGAAAATGCCAAGGCCGGAAAAGAAGCGAAAATTATTATCAAAATGAACAGCTTGCAAGATCAGGCAATGATCAAGTTGTTGTACGAAGCCAGTAACGCAGGTGTGATTGTACAAATGATCATCAGAGGTATTTGCTCATTGGTGACAGATAAGAAAAATTTCAGCGAAAACATTGAAGCTATCGGAATTGTCGATCGGTTTTTAGAACATGCTCGTGTTTTTGTTTTTCATAATAATGGCAAAGAATTAATGTACCTCTCTTCTGCCGACTGGATGGTCAGAAATTTAAATCATCGCATTGAAACCGCCTTTCCAATCTACGATAAAGCCATCAAAAATGAGATCAACGAAGCATTGGATCTACAATGGAATGATAACGTAAAAGCGCGCTTGCTGGATGGTCAATTGAAAAATGAATACATCAAAGGAGAAGCAGATATTGCACTACGCTCACAGCATGAAATTTATTTTAAGTTGAAGCGACGTGGAAAGTAATTGTGGAATGAATCAGTAAAAGACTTGTTAGGTTTTATTTTTTCAAAACCTAACAAGTCTATACCTATAATTTCGCTCTACTCTTCTTCATCTTGTGAATTTGAGATCACAGGCATATTTTCAGCAATTTGATCATTACTAGCTTCAATTTCTTTTTTCTTGAAAAGCTTACCCAAACTCTCCGCCATCCCTCGTATCGCCAATTCACCGGTATAATTTCCAAACAAATTAATAGTAGGATGCTTTTCTTTCAAATAATAACTCAACGCAAACCAATTGTTATGTAAATCGGGAGAATAAAGTGGGAATGCTTTTTTCCATTTAAACACTTTGTACTCGATTGGTTGAGCTTCCAATCCGAATAATTCATTTAAATCTTTGTGATGAATGTCTTTGATCGCCTCATCAGACATCTCCACATAATTGGTATCCTCGTCATCACGTAACATACAAGTGAGACTGATTAGTTCTTCATTTTTAACACG
This sequence comes from uncultured Saprospiraceae bacterium, assembly GCA_937928575.1. Classification (GTDB taxonomy): domain Bacteria; phylum Bacteroidota; class Bacteroidia; order Chitinophagales; family Saprospiraceae; genus CALDGQ01. The sequence goes on from CALFWW010000030.1 coordinate 27,307, forward strand.
ATTTGGGAAAATACAGGAATTAAATAAGACACCAAGCGTAGGGAGTTTTTCATTTCTCGGAATCAAACAACCAAACCCTTCTGTAAAATTCTTGAAATCAGATTTTTTGAAAATGTAGGTTGAACTGATTAGAGAAACATATTGCACGGCATTTAAAATATCGTATACGTCACCTGTGAAAAAATCTTTGGCGATATAAGCAGGTGCAGTGATGACTAAATTGTTATCTGTAGATTTAAATTCCAGTCCATCGGTATTGTAAGTAATTTCCTCTTTTAAATATTCGGTCAATTTTATCGTCAATGCTTCAATCCCATTTTCAAAACTGTGGGTTCCTTTCCCTCCTTTTCCAGTACTATCCTCCCGACTTCTCTCTCCTCTGCTTTTGATGATTGCTAGTGGTAAGCGATTTCCTGAATTTAAAACTTTTGCAACTTTGGTCATGGCTCCCGGAAAACTTAATTGGCTAATATGTGCACCATAAATTCCGGCAAAAGCAGGTTCTAACATTTGTCTTGCAACAGCTTCACCAAACTGCTTCTCCCCAAATTCCTGAATGGTTTCAAAAGGAGTTGAATGAGACACAAATAGTCCACCGACGAGACTCAAGGTTTCTGACATCGAAAGTGGATATTTAAAAAGTTCTTTATCTCGTACCAAATATCTTCCTGAAGCTTCTTTGTTAGGGGTGATTAATTCTAAACCTAAATCAGTAGCCATTTCTTCTAATTCCCGACACCACAAAAATCCGTTTGCAGCTTGTTCAGCAATTCCATTTTCCAATTGATGAGACTGAAGCAGACCACCGGCACGATTCGATTTTTCAATAATTTTAAAAGAGATACCAGCTTTTTTAAAAAAATAACCTGTCATCAATCCTGCAACTCCTGCACCTATTATAATATAAGTTTTATCTTTGTCAGGTGGATTTCCCAAAAAACTGTTTTCCAGTATGCGGTATTTCATAATTCTAGTTTTCCTTTTTTAATGTCCTAAATACTTTCTGTCAATGAAGGTCGATTATTTTGACGCTTTCATCCAAGTAATGACACAATATCGGCGAAGTAATATACATTGTATTATCATCAACAAAAATAAAATTTAATGACCCGTTCAAATTATTTTTTCCCAATAATAGCATTCCTTTTAATTTTTACAGCTTGTAAAGAAGATGCATCCTACAATGCAGATAGTCTCGCACTCGTACCAGAGGACGCGTCTATGGTTACTTCTATAGATGTACAACAGTTAATGGACAAAATGGATTTTGAAGAAGTAAAGAATATGGCATTTTATAAAGACATGGTTGAAAAAGTCGCTGATGAAAATCCAGCAATGGCTGCCATTATGAAAGATCCTGCTTCTTCTGGAGTTGATTTGACAAAAAATATTTACTTCGCATATGATGTGGAAGGAAAAAATATCAATAATTCTTTTGGTGGAATGTATTTCGATATTGCGGATGAAAGCGCATTTCAGGCAATGGTGAATGCTGCTGGATTGGACAATATTGAAGACAAAGGAGGACACAATTTGGTTTTGAATAGAGGAATGGTCGTCTCTTGGAATGGTCAACATGGTATGATTGGTGGTGGAAACAAACGAAGTAAAAATGAAGAAAATGTCGCCCTTCTTTATTCTGGTGAACAAAAATCTATTTCCGGAAATAAGGATTTTAAAAAATCGTTGAAAGGAGATCATGATATCACGACCTGGATTAGTAGTAATGGAATTGCAGAAAGTTCAGAGGCAGCAATGGCATTGACTTTTGCTAAAATTGATCCGGATGCATTGAAAGATAATTTTCTGAATGGCTATGTCGATTTCAACAACGGAGAGATGGTTTCAGAATCTCTCTTCAATTTAAATTCCGGTCTGACAAAAGACGTGGACAAGCTTTTCAAGAATAGTGTGAAGACCAATTTTTCAAAATATATTCCGGATGAAGACTTAGCATTTGTGATGTCTGCCGCATTGGATATGGCAGGAATTAATCGAGTATTGACAGACCGACCTACTAATAAAAGTTTTGTCAATTTCGCCATGAAAGAATATGGATTGACTGTTGATGATTTGACTGAAGCTTTTGATGGAGATGTAGTAGTTGCTATGTTTGGCGGTGAAAATAAGGATGCACAAAAAGGATTATTCGCGACACCAATTGATGATATGTCCGTATTTAATAAGATCCTAACATTGGGGGAAGACTATGAGGTCCTCAAAAAAGAAAGCAAAGGATTGTATCAATTTGATGCGAGTGAATTCAAGAATTTCAAATTCAAAGGGATGGAGATTGATAAATTTGCATGGTTGATGATCCATGACGATATGCTCTTTATTTCTGGTGATAAGGAAATGTTGAATAAAGTAAGAGGTGGTTTGTTTTCTGGAGTTAAGAAAATTGACAAGGAAATCAATAACAATATAATGGGAAATATTTTTTCCGCTTACCTAGATGCTGAAACCATTCAAAAATACAACGACAAAGTAGATGCTGGAGCTCTAAATGATTTAATTATCAGTGCCGCCAGAAATGATGCGAAATTCAATATGGAATTCAAAGATAAAAGTAAAAATAGCTTGAAACTACTGATGGAAATGATGAATGAGAATTTCTTGAAAAATCGTGGTCAAAGTGGTGGACAAAA
>CALFWW010000031.1 GCA_937928575.1 uncultured Saprospiraceae bacterium
ATCTGCGTTGGAAAGCCCTGTCTGCTTGGCGCAGTCAGGCAGGCTCGCCGTAACTAAGGCTATGTCTGCGTTTTCCGCCTTAATCTCAATAAAATTTTCCTCCATATAATAACCGCACTTATAGAGTACAATTTGTATAAAAGGCTGCTTCAATTATTTTGAGGCAGCCTTTGTGTTTTTGGGTGGGTCAAAATTAAAATGCTACAATTGTCTTTAACTAACATTTATAACAAAAAAACCCACCTCAAATAAATGAAGTGGGCCAAAATAAATTTGTATTGTTAGCTAGTTATTTAACGACTGTAAATTTCATCGACCTAAAACCCTCTGGAGTAACGACAGACATAAAGTAAGTTCCACTTGACAAGTGACTGGTATTAAATGTCGTCACTTCATTTTGGACATTACTTAATGTCTTATTTGTTATCACTTTACCCATCATATCCACAATTCCTATACGAACTTCAGCTGCATTGGCATCTAGATTTATTTCCAAATTTACATATTCATTTGTTGGATTTGGAAATACATTTACCTTGTTAGCTGCTAATGGCTCGATATCAGTTGTACCTACAAAGTTGTCGGTATGCAACCTGATAACACCCCGCCATCCACCAGCCCAACCACCAAGGTAAAGCTGATCGGTAAATACAAATGTTCCGTAATATGGATAATCTTCTGTTCCGCCGTAAGCATAATGTGGAGGAATACCAAGCCCCGCATTAACCCCACTGTATTGAATCATAATGGCGTATTGTCCATTTGCTTTTAAGACAGCTGGATCATCGAATTCTACTATAATATCTTCGTACGCGGCTTCATTCCCAGTGAGTGAATAATCTGCAAATCCAACCACTTGAAAACTGGAATAATCCGTTTCAGTTCCATCAGGGCCTATTCCATCTCCATCAGGATCCATATCGTATAAACGAATTTGAAACAAATCAGAGTCTTCATCGCCCGTAAAAAGAGCTGCTGCATTTTCCAACATAAAAGTTACATGTGTCGCAACACCTCCATCAGCACCGGTCAAATAAGTACTACCAAAATCATATCGTAGTCCATCATCAATAAATCCTTGATCAGTAGTTGCGATCCAATCATTGATATTTTCATTGTCTACATGCCAAGTATCCGGTGTTATTTTAAAAGTAGTCGTAAGTTCATCGGCTCCTAAAGAATTGGAAAAATTCATAGTATAAGTTCCGATATCTGCAGGAATATAGTCACCAAATTGAACGATTCTATCCTCAACAGGTAATATCGAGTCTACCATTTCTGTTAAGGTCGTTACTGTGCCGGATGGATCGGTAATATCCACTGTAACTGTAGTGTTCAGAATAGCATTCGAGGGGTCGGTATTTAGTAAATTAACTTGTATTTCATCCAAGGGCAAGACATGATCCACAGGTGTACCATAAGCGTATGGGCCCAATTGATTGTAAAAAGTATTGACTCTGAAAGTAGCTGTTGTACTTGTACCACTATCGATACCAGCTCTGATTAATTCGCAGTCTTCGTAAGTGATAAAAATTCCAGGAATGGTTACCAATTCAGCAGAATCAATTCCCAACATATTGACCAGACCGTCATCAGGGGTATGATTACAAATGATTGCTCCAACTGCTCCTGCATTTTGTGCATTTAATATTTTCTGACTAAAGAAGCAAGCTCCTCTTCTGATCAATGCCATTTTCCCAGCCATTGGCATCGTTGTGTTCCAACTGCAGTTTAAGGAATCTGTATAATCTGTGTCAGGAACTCCGTCTCCATCTGCATCATAGACACCATCATCACGCGCCCATTCTAATTCACCTGAAACAGTTTGAGAAAGCGTCTCTCCAAAATCAACGTAAGAAGCGTACTCATAAGTAGATTCATTTCCATTTGCATCAGTGATCACGAAATCAATAGGATAAGGAGAATCATTTGGGATTTGGGAAAATGCAAGCGTGGTAAAACACAACATTACAATTCCAAAAAGGATAATTTTTGTAAATTTTTGATTCATAAGTTTTTCATTAAAAGTTTTAAGAATGTAGGTTTAAATAAAATTGTGTTTGAATATAATTAAATAATTCAATAACACATTAATAATAGGATCTATTTGAACCAAATATAACATTTCACTGTAGCGACAGATTCAATTCTTTTAAAAAATAATGAGTGCCGTAAATCTGCTTTTCAAATTTATACAAAAAAACCTGCTCCAAATGAATGAAGCAGGTCTTTTAAAATTTTTATCTAAGAATTACTTAGCTACTGTGAATTTCACAGATCTAAATCCTTCTGGAGTAACGACAGACATAAAGTAAGTACCGCTTGAAAGGTTGCTTACGTTAAATTGAGTTACTTCATTTTGAACATTATTCAATGTTCTTGAGTAAACCAATTTACCCATCATATCCATAATACCAACTCTTACTTCATCCGCATTAGCATCTAAGTCTAAATCAAGGTTTACGTAATCATTAGTAGGATTAGGGAATACATTTATTTTGTTAGCAGCTAATGGTGCAACGTCAGTAGTACCGACGAAGTTGTCAGTATGCATGCGGATAACACCACGCCATCCACCATTCCAACCACCTAAGTATAGTTGGTCAGTAAATACAAATGTTCCATAATAAGGGTAATCTTCAGTTCCACCAAAAGCATAATGAGGAGGGATTCCAATACCAGCGTTTACACCACTGTACTGAACCATCAAAGCATATTGTCCATCTGCCTTTAAGACAGCAGGATCATCAAATTCAACTATGATGTCTTCGTAAACTCCTTCATTTCCTGTTAAACTGTAATCAGCAAATCCAACTACCTGGAAGCCAGAGTAATCAGTCTCTGTACCATCAGGACCAATTCCGTCACCATCAGGGTCCATATCGTACAAACGAATTTGGAATAAATCAGAATCTTCATCACCGGTGAAAAGTGCCTCAACATTTTCTAACATGAAAGTTGCGTGTGTTGCAATACCACCATCAGGACCAGTCAAGTAAGTGCTACCAAAATCATATCTCAATCCATCATCGATGAATCCCTGCTCAGTTGGAGCGATAAAATCAACGATGTTTTCGTTGTCCATGTGCCAAGTATCAGCAGTAATTTTGAAAGTATTTGTTAATACATCAGTATTGATCGCGTTGTTAAATTCCATTGTATACGTACCTATATCTGATGGTACATAATCTTCAAATTGTATGACTGCATTTTCAAGAGGTTGAATGGTATCAACTATTTCTGTTAAAGTTGTAACCGTACCACTTGGATCTGTAACATCGACAGATACTTCTACATCTAATTGAGGAACCGCTGGGTCAACATTCAATAATGAAACTTGAATTTCATCAATAGGAATAATATGGTCTACTGGAGTACCATAAGCATAAGGTCCAAAATTAGAGTTGAAAGCAGATACTCTGAATTCAGCATTAACTACTGCACCAGCATCCACTTGAGCAGCAAGGATTTGGCAACTGTTCAAAGAAATAAAAACAGCAGGAATTACTACTGCATCCATTGAATCAGCACCAGCCATATTTACAAGTTCATCTGGATCATCCGCATTGTTATTACAAATAATTGCGCCAATTGCACCAGCATCTTGTGCATTCCAAATCTTCTGGCTAAAGAAGCAAGCTCCTCTACGAATCAAAGCAACTTTTCCTGCTACATTTGGCATTACAGTACCCCAGCTACAGTCAAGTGAATCAGCATAACCTGCATCAGGCACACCATCACCATCGCCATCATACATTCCATCATCACGAGCCCATGCAACTTCTCCACCGACGGTAGAGGTCAAATTGAGACCAAAGTCAGCCATAGACGAGTATTCGAAAGATGATTCGTTACCATTGGCATCAATAGTAATAAAAGACACTGGAAAAGGTGAATCATTAGGAATCTGCGCAAAAACAGTAGTCACGCAAAGTACTAAAACACCAATCAGTGATAGTTTAGTAAAAGTTTTAATCATTGTTAAAAATTTAAATTTTAAAAATAGGATTTGGCAAATATAATTCTCTTTGTAATAGAAATATCTATTATTAATTAGCTAGTTGTATGAAGTGTCCCTTTTCGTACTTAAGTAAAGGGTATTCAATGGCTAAGATAGAAAAATACCCTAAAATTCATCGTAAACCTTATATGTAGAATTGTAGAATTATCGACAAAAGTATAATATTCAATATCATTAAGTATTCAGACAAATCTCTATATTACCTTATATTACCCAAAATGGGTTTCTTTAATCTAATTTTTTACAATCAAACAGATGTTTTATGAAAAAAAATTACATCCTTTTATTTTTTGTTGGCTTATTTGCCTTCGCAAATCAGGCAATTGCACAACAACACACCCCTCTTAAACGAGCGGATGCCTTAAAAGAAGCAAGACCTATGAACAGAACGGCAGTAACAGGTGCCGAGCTGCTTCCTGGTGTTCCACTCAATGAATCCATACAACTTCGTTTTGAAGAAGCGATTGGTTCTACTTGGTACGACTTGCAATCTAACGGTTCTTCACAAGAAAGATTAATTCGACATGCAGATGGTACGATGTCTGCCACTTGGACAATGAGTCAAGATCAAGGTGGAACTTTTCCGGATCGGGGAACTGGATACACTACTTTTGATGGTGCTGAATGGGCAGATCCTCCTACTGTAAAACTGGAAGCAACCGCCCGTACGGGTTGGCCAGCAATCTGCAGAACAGCCAATGGAGATGAAGTTATTATTCACCATGCTACTTCAGATTCTTTTAGAGTGCGTTCGCTGATCCTTCCAGCAGGTGCTACAACATGGGAAGAAGCAGATCTTTCTTCCGCAACTCCTGGAGGGATGCTATGGCCACGTGCTGCAGTAGGTGGACCTGATGGTAACACCGTGCACGCAATTGCTGTCACTACTCCATCTGCTAATGTTGGCAATCAAGACAACTTTCATTTAGATGTTGATGGTCATGTGCTTTACTATCGCTCACTTGATGGTGGTTATACCTGGGATATTGAAGAAATGGTCATTCCTGGTTTAGACAATCAATCTTATACTACTATGTTTGCAGATTCATATGTAATTGATGCAGTTGGTAGCACCGTCGCTATAGGAATCATTGCAGATTGGGGAGATGTGGCGATTTTTAAATCAACTGATAATGGTGATACATGGACTAAAACCATTGTCAACCAATTTCCATTTGATGTCAGATCTAAAGCAGTTGCTTGGATGGGTCACGGTGATCCAAATGCAGATGGAACCTATACATTTGATGATATTTACCCTGATGGAGTTGTTGATCCTGAATCACCGGCTGATTCTACTGCTATCCGCACTGCAGATGGCTCCGGTTCAATACTAATTGATAATGCAGGAATGGTTCACCTTTGGTTTGGTGAAATGTGGGTTTCTGATGATGTTATATCTCTTGACCCCGCAGATGGATCTAGTTTTTTCCCTGGCACCAGTGGCTTGGCTTACTGGAATGAATCGATGGGTGCTGATAATCAAATGATCATTGCAGATGTGGTGGACATCAATGGAGATGATTCTTTAAGTATTGCATCAACGGATGAAATTGCTTCCTACTTTTTGTCCTTGACTTCTATGCCAAACACTGGAGTAGATGCCAATGGCGATTTGTATTGCGCTTATTCAGGAGTCACTGAAAATTATTATGACGAATCCGATGGACAATATTATAGACACGTTTACTTGATTAAGTCAACTGATGGGGGCGCGACTTGGTCCGCTCCTTTGGACATGATTAGCGCAGAATTTGTTGAAGACTTATATGAATTTAATGAAGCTGTTTTCCCTGCTATACCTAGTCATAATATGGATGGAGCGGTGAACCTAATGTATATGAGAGATTTCAAACCAGGTCTTGCCGTTCGTGGAGACATGGATGATTTGACATTTAATGAAATGATTTATATTGAAGTCAATGATGATTTAATTTCCAATACAGAAGAAATTGTTGAGGCAAGTGAAATTGGGTTTAAAGTATTTCCGAATCCTACTTCCAATGAAGCGACTTTACAAATTGATTTATTAGAATCAAGCTCTGTAAATGTCCAGATTATTGATGTTGCTGGTAAAATTATTCAGTCTTTGAATTATTCGAACCTCCCAATGGGTATTCATCAAAAAACAATAGCAACCAATCATCTTCAAAATGGTACATATTTCATTCAACTAAGAACGGATGAAGTAATTACAATGAAGAAGTTGATGGTTTTGAAGTAAGTTCATATGTTAAAAAAGCGTTGAAAATCAATTTTCAGCGCTTTTTTAACAAATTTACCAAACCAAATGACCGGATTAAAGTGTTACTAAAGTAAATTCGGTCGTTACCCGGTAGAATTATCCCCTAACTACACTTAAAATTAGATGAAACCAACTAAATCGTACTTACAATCATTTCTCTTTAGCGCGCTGATTATATGTAGCCTCTCTTGCTTCCTATTTATGAAGTCAATACAGAAAGAGCAGCTAAATAATACCAATAAATTGGCACCAAACGAACAGGTAGAAGAAGTCGTATTTCCAGATGTATTTGCAATCAAAAAGTTGGTTGAAAAAATATTAGAAAATTTACCCGCCTCCTAGCCCAACTGCAATTCTTCTTCAAAATTCATTTAAATAAATAGTCAAAATTTCTTTGTACTAACTAACTTCACGTTGGCTAAAACCTACACTTTTGGTTGTACAAAATCATTCTAAAACCTATTATTTACTTCTAGTTGCTGCACTTGCAGTTTTCTTGGGTAGAGCCTACCAACATTTATTTTGGGATGCACCCTATCGCGCATTGTTGTGGGATGAACTTTGGATGAAAGGGATTGTTGAAAGGCTGACTTCTTGCACATGGGAGCAATTTATTACTAGTATGGAAATGGATGATCGGGTGCAAGGAAGTATCCGCTTGTCAGGTTTGTTTTATTTATTTTGTGGAATTTGTGTGCTTTTTGTTAGAAATACTAAATGGTTGCGACTTCCCGTTTATTTGGGTGCTTGCATGTTGGTTATTTTGGCTAGTTTGTATATGAAGACCAAGTTTTTTCATCTAGGTCAATTCTTTGAATATTCCCTCCAATTCATGTCTCCTCTTTTTTTAATTTGGTATTTAAAGTATGGGATCAATACTCGTTTATTAATTGTTATGAAAATTACGATTGCATTGACTTTCACTTGTCATGGATTGTATGCAGTGGGTTATTATCCTCGCCCCGGAAACTTTGTGGATATGACGATCAATAGTTTGGGACTTTCAGAGACAAATGCCATTCAATACTTAAATATTGTCGGAATGCTAGACTTTATACTAGCTATATGCATCTTCCTCCCATGGAAATTTTCCAAATTTGCAATTGGATATGCTGTACTATGGGGATTGCTGACCACTAGCGCAAGATTGGTGGCTCATTTAGAATTAGACGGCTTTTTCAATTTGTTACATCAGTGGGGTTTTGAAGCACTTTATCGTTTTCCACATTTTTTGATCCCGATTACCGTTTTGATAATCGGAAAGCGAGACACTTTTAAGCTTTAAAGACGCCACAGACTTCAACTAATTTCCTTATATTTATTTCTCAAACAAACGAAAAACACGTGAATAAACTACTGATTTTATCTTTCGCATTGTTATTGACACTTCCGTTATTTGGACAAAATGGAAGCCCCGTCTACAATGGAGGAAGAACTTTAGGGATGGGAAATACTGGGGTTGTTAATAGAGATTTGACTAGTGTTTATTCCAACCAAGCGGGGCTGGCTTATCTGACCTCAATGCAAGCTGGCGTTTTTGGATCCCGACGATTTATGATTGCTGACATAAATTCAGTTGGAGCAGCATTTGCTTATCCTACAAAATCCGGAACATTTGGTATCGATGTGAATTATTTTGGCTTTGAAGGATTCAACCAACAAAGTATCGGCCTCAATTACGGTCGCAAATTGTTTGATAAATTGGCAATCGGTGGAAAGGCATTGGTCAACACAACGGCGATCCCTGAATATGGCAATACTTCTACCTTCACATTTGCCTTAGGATTTTATTCCCGATTATTAGATAAGGTACATTTAGCCGGACATGTCTTCAATCCAATTCGAATGGATATTGCGCCGAATGAACCTATGACTACTAGCTTGAGAATAGGATTAACCTATTTTCCTTCCAAAAAAACAACCTTAAATTTGGAAGCTGAACAAGATTTGGAATACGATATGCGGATCAAAGCCGGAATGGAATACCAACTAATTGAGCAGTTGTATCTTAGATTGGGAGTACAAACTGAGCCCGTACAAATTGCTTTTGGTATTGGCTTTGAGCTCGAACAACTCAAAATTGATGTCGCTTCCCAATATCACCAAGTGTTGGGCTTCACACCGGGAATTTCTGTTATTTATGTTGGGAAACCGAATCGTAAATTGAAATGAAACTATTAATCGTTGCAGCCACTCCATTTGAAATACTGCCATTCATTCAGCATCTAAACCAATCTTTTGAAAAAATTGCGGAGGATCAATACAAGCGGAATGCTATTGTTGTGACAGTGCTAATTACTGGTGTTGGCATACATTCAACCATATATAATCTAACTAAAAAATTAGTCGTGTCAGACTATGATCTCATTATCAATGCAGGAATTGCAGGTGCTCATATAAATATGAAACTAAATAAAGGAGAGGTCGTACATGTAGTAAGCGAACAATTCGGAGACATAGGAGTAGAAGCAGCAGATGGAAGTTTTATTGATGTCTTCGATTTAGAGCTATCCAACCCCAATGAAGCTCCATTTACAAGTGGTGTATTACGTAACGATATTGCTGGAGATTTTAAATTTTTACCTCTAGTAAAAGGTATAACCGTCAATAAAGTACACGGAAATGCCGAAAGTATCGCGCAATTCAACAATAAGTATGAGTATGATATTGAAACAATGGAAGGAGCCGCTTTCTTCTTTGTTTGTTTAAAAGAACAATGTAGGTTCTTACAAATTCGATCCATTTCAAATTACGTAGAACAGAGAAATAAGGAAAACTGGGACATAAAAGGAGCTATTTCTAACCTTAACAAGGTATTGACAGAGCTGGTTAACCAATTTTAATCAAAAAGTTTAAAGTTTCTTGTTAGAAAGCGTGAAAATTTCTCATATTAGTTTTACTTTTGAATAAATAACAATACTATTCTCTAATGTGCTTTTATAATAGGCTCGAAGAAATCCTTTTCTTCGGGTCTTATTTTTTTCCCTCCATTTTCTTTCTCCACGCTGTTGCCATACGAACCACTTTGCTATAATTTTGCAAACCGTCAGAGATGCCTTGTGATTTCAAAAACGAACCGTAAATTAAATCTCTTAGTTCGGGAAGAATATCTACGTACAAATCTCCATTGTCATAGATTGACTGTAAATCTAATGTTATTTCTGAAGGTAAATCTTTTCTGAAGGTAACATATTTTTCCCGCTCTATGCTTTTATAATTACTGGCCACATATCGCCAATACCCAAGATGACCCGCATATTTAATCAGTGAATTATTCGATTCTTTACATGCCAAATAAGCAATAAAATTACAAGACGCCTCAGAAGTAATTCCGTAACCATGAGTGAATTCATGCGCCCAAGTAAATGGTACTTGTAAAGGATGGAGCCCTTTGTCAATATTACATTCACCAGAAAAAGGATTGTAAACACCAGCTGTACTAAGAACCAACAAAATTCCTTTGGGTCGTAAAATCCTCCCACGAACTTTTCCTGGAACTGGATACCCCAACTCACTCATTTTGTTGGCAACTAAATCCCGTAAAACAGATTCCAAATCTTCAGGATGGTCCTGCCATTGCACATTACCTCCTTCAATCTCTACTTGTTGCCTGGCAGCTATCAATTCTAGAGTAGAAATTTCAAGTTCTCTTTTTAAGGTATGGATATCTATTTTTGAAGAGCTAATTCCGATTTGTTTTTCCATTGAAACTCTGGCATAATTAAAACCCCACAAAAACATAAATAGGAATACGACAAAACCAAACCCCGAAAGAAGCGATAATAGAACATGTATAACCGATCTTTCTTCAGCATTCAATTTAAAAAATCCAATAATTCTATAAATCAAATAAATCAATAACACCAAGATAAGTACGTAACTAAAAGGCCATGGACACCAACCAATTGTGTAATCCATACCATATCGGATAACTGAAAATAAAAAACGACTATACACCACTTCGGTCAAATATGGAAAGAAAGATAAAAGAAAACGCAAAAGAAGTGTTGTAATTCCTAAGAATATTCCAACATAAATAGATTTTCTTTTTACTTTGGGCAGCATAAATTGTTATTTCGTTTTATTTTTTAAAATAATTAATGTTCTCAAGAAACATAAACAGTTCAATAACTATTGAAGTCCACTTGAATTTTCCAAATGAATCACCTGCTATCAACTATGAATACAATAATAAATTTTTCAGCAATATTACTTATCGGCTTTCTATTTTTGGGATGTAAAGATAACAATGAACCTAAGAAAACGATAGTAAACCCTTTTGAGTCCGCGCTGCCACATGGAGCTAGTCCTGAAAATCCACTAAAATTAAGCAAAGATGATCTCAAGAAAATGGCTGAAGCAAAAGGAAAGACCGTAGAAGTTTTGACCTCAAAAGATTTGTTTGAGAAAATAAATAATTCAGTGGATGCTTTACATCTCTTTTATTTTTGGAGTATCAATGATTTGGTCAGTAAAAATATGATATTAAACCTTTCGAAGGTCCAAAAAGAATTCGATGCTGAAAAGTTAAAAATTCATTTGGTCAATTTTGATGATCAAATATCAGAAAAAGAACTCAACAAATCCGTCCGGTTGTACCCGCATTTTGATGCCTACTATAAAATTCCCACTGAACAAAAAACGGATATGCTCAGACTAATTTACAATAATTGGGATGGGAAAGTACCTGGGTTACTAGTCGTAAACAAGACAAATGCTACGAAATCGTTTTTCTCAAAAGAATTAAAATCAGATGAATTATACGCAATCCTCCAACCTTTAGCGTTATAATTCTGTTAATTCGGAATATTTAATTTAATTTTGTGAACTTAATAACACTTGCTCGTATTAATAGATTAGGAACTAATTTTTAAACTAAGACAATAAAATATTATGGCTTTTGAATTCACAGACAGTAACTTTCAAGATACCGCAATTGATAATGATGGCGTCGCAGTTGTTGACTTTTGGGCTCCATGGTGTGGACCTTGCAAAATGATCGGACCAATCATTGACGAGTTATCAAATGATTATGAAGGTAAAGCAACTATCGGTAAAGTGAATGTTGATGATAATCCAACAATTTCGACAAAATATGGTATTCGCAATATCCCTACTATTTTAATTTTAAAAAATGGTGAGGTTGTTGACAAGCATATGGGTGTAGTTACCAAACATGCTTTGGCAGCAAAAATTGACGCGCACTTGTAGTCAATTTGAAGAGCATACCAAATTAAAAGACAAATAACCCTTGTTTCGTTGAGAAGCAAGGGTATTTTTTTGTGCAACAGAGAAAGCTTATTTTCGTTTAAATTTTATACGTTTACATTGTGCTTTCCAAACTTGCACTATTAACTATACAACATGGACAAATTACTCGACAATTTTGATGTAAGAGATCTTGGCAACTTAGAGCTATTGGCAAGGCAAGTCGTAGAAGGCTTTATTATCGGTATGCACAAAAGTCCTTTTCATGGATTCTCAGTTGAATTTGCAGAACATAGATTGTATAATCCCGGAGAAAGCACCAAAAATATTGATTGGAAAGTATATGCGCGTAGTGACAAGTTATTTGTAAAAAGATTTGAGGAAGAAACAAACCTGCGTTGTCAAATAGTCATCGACACGTCCTCTTCAATGTATTTTCCCGAACAAGAAAAGAATGAAAAAAGTTATATCAACAAACTTCAATTCTCTTCCTTGGCTGCAGCGAGTCTGATGAATTTATTGCAAAAACAAAGGGATGCATTTGGTCTTACTTTATTTGACCAACAAATCAATGAGCACACCAAATGCAAATCCAGTACGACCCACTACAGATTGTTACTGACTTACTTGGATAAATTAATTGCCAATCCAGAAAGAGATAAAACCACTTCCACCGCAGAGACCTTGCATCAAGTAGCGGAGAGTGTTCATCGTCGCTCCATGATCATGATCTTTAGTGATATGTTTGATCAAGCGGGAGATGCTGAAGCGTTATTTTCAGCACTACAACATTTGAAACATAATAAACACGAGGTAGTATTATTTCATGTGGTAGATAAATCTAAAGAAGTTGATTTCGAATTTCAAAATAGGCCTTACCTTTTTGTAGATATCGAGACAGGTGAGGAAGTCAGACTTCAGTCCAATCAAGTAAAACAACGTTATGTGGAACAGATGAAAGCATTTACTGAAGAATTAAAAATGAAATGTCTTCAATATAAAATTGATTTTGTTGAAGCCGACATCCACAAAGGGTACAAACAAATCCTTCAAGCATATCTTGTAAAGAGAAGTAAAATGAATATTTAAAGCTTATTTATTTATAAAAATGATCAAACTTAACCAACTACCTACTACTCTACCAGATGGAGTTTCCAAAAAATCAATCGAGAAAGAGACCAAAAAAATTGCTGAGAAAATCGGTGAATTACAACAATTGATGTTCGCTGAATCAAAGCATAGCCTGCTAGTTGTATTTCAAGGGATGGACTCTAGTGGAAAAGATGGAGCAACTCGCGAAACTTTCAAGTATTGCAGTCCGGGTGGTGTACATGCTGTTGGATGGAAAAAACCAACCGATTTGGAATTTGCACATGATTTTCTTTGGAGAATACACAAAGAAGTGCCGGCAAAAGGAATGATAAAGGTGTTCAATCGATCGCATTATGAGGACATCCTGATTCAACGAGTCCATGGCTGGATTGATCAGGAAAAAGTCGAAAAGAGAATGGCTGCAATTAATGCTTTTGAAGAATTGCTGCAATTTGATAACAATACGACCGTCCTGAAATTCTTTCTAAACATTTCTCCTGAAAGACAATTGGAGAAATTAAAAGAGCGAATGAATGTAGAAAGAAAATTCTGGAAACATAATGATGGCGACTGGAAAGAACGAGAACATTGGGACAAGTACATGGATTGCTACGAATATGCCATTAATAATAGTGCGATTCCGTGGGTGATT
Organism: uncultured Saprospiraceae bacterium; assembly: GCA_937928575.1. Taxonomy (GTDB): domain Bacteria; phylum Bacteroidota; class Bacteroidia; order Chitinophagales; family Saprospiraceae; genus CALDGQ01. Next base: position 13,219 of record CALFWW010000031.1, read on the forward strand.
GTACCTGTTGACAAAAGATGGTACCGGAACTATTTTGTTGCAAAAAAGGTTTTGGAAACATTAGAAGGAATGAATATGAAATTCCCTCCTCTCGAAACAGAAATGAAATAGGGATGCAACTAAACGTGGTAAAAAAAATAAGAGTGGACAAATGGCTATGGAATGTCCGCATTTTCAAATCAAGAACCAAAGCAACAGATAGTTGTAAGTCTGGTAAAATAAAAATCAATGACCTAAATATCAAGCCCTCTTATTTGATTGAAGCTGGAGAAATCATTCAGGTGAGAAAAGATGGGTTTGATCTTATTTTCAAAGCGGTGGAACTCATCGATCGCCGCGTCAATGCCACTTTGGCTGCACCTTGTTATGAAAATCTCACTTCTGAAGATGAATTAAATAAATACAAAGACTGGTATATCGGCAAAGCGGCTCCTGAACGCCGCGAACGTGGTGCCGGTCGTCCCACCAAAAGAGATCGCCGTACTTTGGATGAGTTTAAGGATGATATTTACAATACGTAATTTTCAATTTTATCCAACTCGTACGGAACAGTAAATTATATTTTGAGAGCGTCATCCGCTCTTTATCATGACTCATAAGAAGCTAGCTTACCGACACAAACACTTGACGATTATTTTTCATATTTTCAAAATAATTCTGTGACTTACCGATTTTAACGTCGTCTTAACGTTAAAGTAATGGATTAAGTTCCTAGAATTAGAGAGAAAATGTAATTAATGGCACATCGGATTAACTATATTTTAAAACAAAAATAAAAGCATTATGTCAAAACAAGCAGAAAAAGTAGCAGACCAAGTAGTAGAGACAGGAGGTGAGGTAGTTAATGAAGTAGCTGGAGCTGCATCCGGATTAGCTGGAAAAGCGAGTCAATTAATGGATATGGCGGTCCTTTGGGCACCAAAAGTAGTAGGAGCGATCCTCGTTTATTTAATCGGTTCATGGATCATTAACAAGATTGTTGATGTTTTAGGAAAAGGAATGACAAAAGCTGGCCTGGACAAAGACATTCAACCATTTTTAAAATCTATGGCGAGTGTGATCCTAAAAGTACTACTAGTGATGAGTGTTGCAGGTATGGTAGGTATTGAAACCACTGCATTTGTAGCATTGATTGGTATGGCTGGTTTAGCGATCGGTATGGCATTACAAGGAACACTGGCACACTTCGCAGCTGGTGTGATGGTTTTAATTTTCAAGCCATATAGTGTAGGTGATTTAATTGATGTTCAAGGTCAAGTAGGTCATGTAGAAGAAATTCAAGTATTTAACACAGTAATTACAACTCCTGACAATAAGCGAGTTATCATTCCTAATGGAATTGCAACAAGTGGAGTTATGACCAATTTATCTGCCAACAAACACTTGCGTGTAGATTTAAATGTTGCGATGCCTTATGAAGAAGATTTTGATAGAGTACAGAAGATTATTATGGATGCGATCCGTGCTACTCCGAATGTACTAACAACGCCTGCACCTGTTGTTGAGATCGAAAAATTCAACGAGCACAATGTAACATTAGCTGTTCGCCCTTACGCAAATACTGCAGACTATTGGGGGGTTTATTTCAACACTTATAAAAATGTAAAGAAAGCTTTAGGTCAAGCGAATATCAAAGTTGCTTATCCTAAGAGAGATGTTATCGTTCATCAAAATGGCAAGACGACAGCAACTACTGCTAGTTCTATCAATAGAATTAACGCTTAATAAGAAATTACACCTTAGCCCATTAAACTAGCTCTATTCTGTATGTGAATTCAGAATAGGGCTTTTTTATTTTCTTTTGGATAATTTCCTAAGCTCATCTTTCAACTTAGGAATTAACAAGTCAACCTTTTCTACCAAGCGGTTAATTATAAAAGAGATTCTAGATTCCTCGATTGAACTGGATTTAACGATTCTTTCAACTTCAAATGCATCCGCTTCTTGCTGTCCTAATCCCAACATCTTAAAATTAGATTTAACTTTATGCGATAAATCTCCAATTTTTCCCCAATTCTTCCTCCCTAGTTCAACTTGTAAATTGACGATTATATCAGGTATTTGCAATACAAACATTTCTAACATTTCAATCACAAAATTTATATCGTTATTACTCATATCCATCAAATAACTCAAATCAACTTGTGGGATTTTATCAATTTTCACACCGACAATACCTGTTTGCGGGATTACATTTTCAACAGAGGCTTCATTTTTATCTATATTATTCAACCAATGTCCAATCTTAGTCTTCAGTTCTTTCGAGCTAAAAGGTTTTGAAACAAAATCATTCATCCCAACATTTATAGCCTTTAGCTTTTCGTTTTCTAGGGCTGCTGCAGTTAAAGCAATTATTATCGTGTTTTTATTCATATTGTTTGTATTACTTCGAATTTCTTTTGTTGTTTCATAACCATCTTTTCTTGGCATATTAATATCCATTAAAATGATATCGTACTTTTTCTCTTGTGATTTTTGAAGCGCTTCTACCCCATCAATTGCCAAGTCGAAATTTGCAGACCAATTTTTCATCAGTCTAGCGATCAACTTTTGGTTCATCAAATTATCTTCCACCACTAAAAAGCGACTATGCTGTATTATTGTTTCAAAATTATCAGGAAGTACGAGCTTCTCGTCCTGAATCGGCTCAGATGCAAAAGGAAATTCGAGTGTTACTTTAAAAGTAGCGCCTTTTCCTTTTTCACTGATGACTTCCACTTTCCCATTTTGTAATGCTACAATTTGCTTTACGATTGCCAAGCCTAAACCGGTGCCACCATATTTACGCGTCACCTCTTTGTCTGCTTGCTTAAAATTTTCAAAAATTAACTTGATCTTGTCTGCCTCTATTCCAATCCCGGAATCAATCACTTCGAATAAAATAGTGTAGGTATGAGTTGTTTTCTTAACCAACTTTGCACGTAATTTAATAAAGCCCTCATGAGTAAATTTCGCTGCATTCCCCATTAAGTTGGTCAAAACTTGATTGAGCCGGGTTGGATCGCCGATTATGGGGTATTCGATCTGTTCATCCAAAACCATTTGCACTTTAATAGCTTTGTCTTTTAGCTTAAAATGAAAAGTCTGTTGCACCCCATGTAGCATCTTTTGTAAATCAATTGGCTTTCTTTCAAATTCAAGTTTGCCTGCTTCAATTTTTGAGAGATCCAAAATACTATTGATTACTCCCATTAAACTATCTGCAGAGAATTTAAGGGTATCTACAAAATCTTTTTGATCCTCCGTCAATGATGTGTTGTAAAGCAACTCTGCCATTCCGATTACAGCATTCATTGGTGTACGAATCTCGTGACTCATATTGGCGAGAAATTTTTGCTCCGCTCTTTGTGCTTTTTCTGCAATATGTTTTGCTGCAATTAATTCGGCTTCTGCTCTTTTGGCAGTGGTCACATCCATCACTAAACACAATCTACCAATTACTTGATCAGCAGCAGATCGATAGGCAGATTCTTTAATTCTTGCAATCCAGATTTTACCAGACTTATGCTTTTGCTCAATGACATATTCTTCTGCATCCTCTATTAATTTTGAACTAATTCGTTTGGATAGCTTTTGAGCATCTCCACTAAACATCATCAATCTCGATGCATTTTTACCAATCAATTCCTCATGTTGATATCCTGAAAGTTCCAGCATTTTATCATTCACAAACACAATTCGACCTTCCAAATCACTAATGATAATTCCCTCTGATAATCCTTGTACAACAAACCGATATTTTTGCTCTGTTGACTCAAGTGCCCGTAGTGCTTTAACCTTTTCAGCTTGCTCTCGGTGTAACTTTTGAAAAGCGATGCACCCATGAACTGAAATTGTAAACTTTTTAAAGATATTAATTATTGAACTATTTGTGATGGGAATTTGGACCGAAGCGTTGTTCGTATATAATTGAATTAATCCAATTTTATCCAATTTAAAAAAAATGTAATTGCCTTGTTGCAGATTTTCTAAATGTTTGAATCCCTCCGCTTCACGATCAGAAACTTTGTAACTTAAGGAATCAGAAGCCCCGAAGTTTTTAAGAATAATATGATTTTGGGGGATTGTTGTTAAATTGTGTTCAAGTTTAGGAAGCGTTGAAATAAGACTCATATTTTTATGATCGGTAGGACGCAACGCGTGCTCAAATAACCAAACAGCCCCGAATTGACACTTGAAATTTTCAAGCAATGCTCTCAGAAATTCAATACAATTAGACTGTAAATCCAAAGAAGATCCAATTGAATTGAGTATCGCTAATTGTATTGTTTCGCTGTTTTTTACCTGGGGCACAGATTTAATAATTTTTTTGTTTAATATTTGGGTTGATATGAAACTAAATCACTAATAATCAACTACTTGGATATTCTAAAGGATATTTATATAAAATGCTCTAAATTAGTGCCAAATAAGAGAGCAAATTTTAATCTTAGCATATTTACAATGAACATAAATACTCAAACTGATGCGGCTTAATTCTTTAAGAAGTGTGACGCAAAATTGGTATTCATTGCTAATCATTGTAATGTTTGCGCTAAGTATCAATACCATTCTAAATAGTGAAAGACTTTATAAGCGAGATCAGCAATAGCGTCTATTTGAATTGGATAGTGGTGGATATTTCAATTATTTACCTGCAACTTTTATTTATGGTGGAGATTATCAATTTCAATATATTGACAAACATCGGTTTCCTTCCAACTTTTTATCCAAAAGAGATTCGAAGGTTTATAATAAATATTCGATTGGAGTTGCCATATTGCTATCTCCTTTTTATGTGACTGCACATTGTTTTAATGTGCTAAATGGCAATTTCCCACCCGATGGCTTTTCTCAACCTTACCAACATGCGGTTTTATTGGGTGCCTTATTTTATGCAGTACTAGGACTATATTTTTTGAGAAATGTTTTGATATGCTATTTTAGTGATGGCATTACCGCACTTACTTTAATTATTATTGCATTTGGAAGTAACTTGTTATATTATAGCACTTATGAGGGTGGCATGTCTCATGTCTATTCATTTTTCCTTTTCTCATTCGCCATTTACTTAGCAGATAGCTATTGGAAAACAGAGCGAAAATTGATTTTCCTATTATTATCTGCCATAATCGGTTTGATTGCGTTGGTTCGAATTCCCAACCTAGTCTTTATGATCATCCCATTATTGTGGAATGTAAGGAGTAAGGAAGATTTCAAAATCAGATTTCAATCGATTAATAAACAAAAAGCAACTGTATTGTTAGGTTTTTTAATTTTTTCAGCATTAGTGTTTTTACAATTGTATGCGTATCGAGTACAAGTAGGATCTTGGTTTACGAGTCCTTATCAAGGAGAAGGATTTTTTTGGGATCAGCCGATGATGGGTCGAGTGCTCTTTAGCTATCGAAAAGGTTGGTTGGTTTATACACCCTTAATGTTCATTTCTATTCTCGGGATTTGTTGGATGATAAAAAAACGAAGTCAATTTACGATTCCTATTATTGCTTTTTTTCTCATCAATCTTTATGTGGTCTCTTGCTGGTGGAATTGGTGGTACGGAGGTGGATTTGGTATGCGCGCTTTAGTTGAAAGTATGGCTGTGATGTCTTTCCCGATTGCATTATTTTTAGAATCGATTTTATCTCATAAAATGGTTTCTTATATATTCACAGGCATTCTCCCGTTATTGATTTGTTATAATTTCATCACCATGCATCAATACAAACATGGAATTATTCATTATGATAGCATGTCAAAAGCTTCTTATTGGGCAATTTTTGGCACCCTACATCCAGCTGCCGACGCTACCATGCTAATCCGAAATAATAATCTGAGTATACCGAATTTTGATTCCGCCAAGGAAGGGAAAGCGGAACGACGAAAAATTCGATGATACTTTGAGCATACCCTTAATAGAGCTTAACCTAAATTTCTGTTCAAACTATGGTTTAAGAATAGCCCTTTTACGCGTAGTCTTAAGGATTTTCCTAATTCTGATGCGCACTATCCGGCATTTGCGCGATGACCGTGTACGCCTTACCCTTATTATTCATCACATTTTTCCATAGGGACTCAGAATTATTTTTGAATAAATAATTCGAGTGCATAGAAGTGGTCAACCAGGAACCATGTTCCATTTCTTGTATTAATTGACCTGTCGACCAACCTGAATAGCCAATAAAAAACCGGATGTTTTCTTCTTGGACCATTCCAGACTTAATAAGGAATTTAAGTTTTTCAAAATCGCCTCCCCAAAACACTCCGTTCATTACTTTTTGGGTGTCTTCCAGTACGTCTCCTACATTGTGAATGTAGTGAATCGTGTCTGTCTGCACTGGACCACCAAAATAAACTGGAGCTTTAAAATCAGGAAAGTCCTCGATCAAATCATTGATTCTCATATCTAATGATTTGTTGAGAATAAATCCGACACTTCCTTCCTCTTCGTGTTCGCAAAGAAGGATAACGGATCTTTTAAAATTTGGGTCAACCATGAACGGTTCTGCGATCAATAGGTTCCCATGTTTCAATTTTTCATTTGCCATGTATGTTCAATTGAATAGGTGATATGTTCATTTTTATAACACGTGAAAGTCGATGGCAATGCGGTGTAGTGTTTCAAACAACTTTACGTGTACTAACAAATATTGTCAAAATAAATGTACTTGTCAATACTGAACAAAAAATAAATAGATTAATTTTTTCTTAAAGTGCCTCAGTAGGAATTTCCCGATTTACACGTTTAATAAACCCTCGAATGGTCTTCCCATTGCCTCCAACTTCTATAAATTCTTTGCAGCCATCGGCTATCATATTATGCATAGTTTGTGTCCATAAAACTGGGGAGGTCAGTTGGGCTATGAGGTTTGACTTGATATTTTCGGGTTCGGTTTCGGCTTTTGCATTGTAGTTTTGATAGATCGGACAAATCGGTCTACCAATGGCTGTTTCTTCGATTGCTTTTGCTAATTCTTCCTTTGCCGGTTCCATTAATGGTGAATGAAAAGCGCCTCCAACTTCGAGTACCAGCGCTCTTCTCGCACCTGCTTCTTTGCATAAATGGACTGCTTGGTCAATTCCCGAGACAGAACCAGAAATCACCAATTGACCTGGACAATTGTAATTTGCTGCGACCACTATATCTTCAATTCCATTACATATTTCTTCTACTTGTTCATCTTCCAGCCCCAAAACTGCAGCCATTGTACCTGGCTGAGCTTCACAAGCTTTTTGCATGGCCAATGCTCTTTTGTGGACCAAATTTAAAGCATCTTCGAAGTTTAGCGAACCGGCCGTTGCCAAGGCAGAAAACTCACCTAGTGAATGACCTGCTACTGCTTGTGGATCAAAATCTTCTCCAGCCATTCTTGCTTTGATAAATGAATGAAGAAAAACGGCAGGTTGTGTTACTTTGGTTTGCTTCAAATCTTCTTTTGTACCATTAAACATGATGTCAGAAATTTTGAAACCTAACAATTCGTTGGCTTCTTCAAAAAGATCTTTTGCAACTTGGGAATTTTGGTAAAGGTCCTTACCCATTCCTTCAAATTGGGAGGCTTGTCCAGGAAAGACGAAAGCTTTCATAAGTCTATCGGTTTTTTTACGGTGGTAGGGTAACGGGTTGACGGTGAACGGTTGACGGTGAACGGGAGTACGCGAGACATACGTGTCATGAACACGCATTTGCTCGCGTACTTCCGTTCACCGTTCACCGTCTAGCGTCAACCGTTAAACCATGCACCGTCTTATTAATGCAATTTAGTTCCGATCAAATGTAAGAATTCTGATCGAGTTTTTTCTTTTTCAAACTCGCCAAAGAATGCGGATGTGGTAGTTACAGAGTTTTGTTTTTGAACCCCTCTCATCATCATGCACATATGTCTTGCCTCTATCACTACGGCCGCACCTAGTGGCTTCAAAGTTTTTTGAATACATTTCAATACATCATCTGTCAATCGTTCTTGTACTTGTAATCTGCGAGCAAAAACATCGATGACTCTTGGTATTTTACTCAACCCGACGATGTGACCATTAGGAATATAAGCCACATGTGCTTTTCCAAAAAACGGCAACATATGGTGTTCACAAAGCGAATACACTTCAATATCTTTCACGATAACCATCTCACTATAATCCTCTGCAAACATGGCACTTTTCAAGATTTCTTCTCCACTCAAATCATATCCGTGTGTCAAAAATTGCATCGCCTTTGCTGCTCGCTCCGGCGTTTTTATCAAACCTTCACGCTCCGGATCTTCCCCAATCTTTTTTAAGATAGTTTGGTATTTTTTGATAAGCTCGTTGGTAGTTTTTTTGTCGTAGGTTTCTGTTTTCTTATAACTCATTCGTTACTTTAACTTTTTTTCACAAATTAATATTTATACAAATTGAATAATGGTGGTAATCCATGTGAAAAATATAACCGCCATTTTAGAATACAATTTGTATTACTCGCCAAAATATTCGGCATAAATATTTTCCGTCTCATATAACTTAATAGAATGTAGCTCACAATTGTTCAATTTTGGACTTAATTCTTTCCAAAAAGCGATAATTAAATTTTCAGTGGTCGGCAATATCCCTTTTGGTATAAAATCTACATCTAAGTTTAAATTACTGTGATCTACCTTTTCTATAATCACATCTTTAATAAGTTGGCTCAAAACCTTTACATCAATGACGAATCCAGTAACCGGATCAGGTTTGCCCTTCACCGTTACATGCAATTTGTAATTATGACCATGCCAATTCTTATTGGCACATTTTCCGAAAACTTCTTTATTTTTCTCTTCCGACCAAGCAGGAACAAAAAGCTTGTGTGCTGCATTAAACCGCTCTATTCTTGTTAAGTAAACCATTTTTTGTATAAAAAATCAGTTGAATAAAATCGCCCAAAAGTACAAATAAAACGTCTATTTTCATTTACTTTTCGAGGATTGCCGTTAGCGAATGTAGGGTGACCATTGTACTTATTTTAATCATTAATCTAACTTAAGTCATCTTTTATCTATTTTGTTTCACAATTAATAAATTAGCTTGTAATATGTCGTTTTAAACCAGGGTGTTTTTAAATGAATCTCGCAATAAATCGAAATATAAAAACAAGCATCGTGAGCTTGTTGTCAAATAAAATTGTTCTACATCTTCTTTTCTGGTGTGGTTTTTTGGCAATGTTGGTTTTAATTGATCGAAATAATCAATCCCTTGGTTTTACCATTATCATAGAATCCATTAATACCCTTTTTTATGCAGCGGTCGTCTATTTCAATTTATTCTACCTCATCCCAAAATATTTAAGTGACAAAAACTTTTTTATTTATTGTGGACTGCTCCTATTGTCTGTAATTATCATCGCTCCAATAAAGGCATTCGTTTTATATTTTATTTTCTCTACACATCCAACATTACAATTGCGGTTTGTCAATAATCAATTGTGGTATTTTATTCCTACTCTAATTATTGCTGGTAATAGTACGATTTATCAAATTGTTTCAGACTGGATGAAGCACAATCGAGAGGCACGAGAACTACAAACTCAAACAATGGCTTCGGAATTGAAGTTCCTCCGTTCACAAATTAATCCACACTTTTTATTTAATACTTTGAATAATCTGTATGCGCTGACTTTAAAAAAATCAGATCGTGCTCCGGAGATTGTTCTGAAGTTGTCGGAAATCATGAGATACATGCTGTATGAATGCAATGAGAAACGGGTATTTCTGTACAAGGAAATTTCTTACATCAAAAATTACTTGGACCTTGAAAGATTGAGACAAGGAAAAGATTTAGAAATTAAATTCGTCATCAATGGAGATGTGCAGAATCAAAAAATTGCACCTTTAATGTTTACCCCGTTTCTGGAGAACAGCTTTAAGCATGGGCTCAATAATCAAATTAAAAATGGATACGTAAATATTTTGTTAAATATCGAAAGAGAGAAAGTACATTTTTACATTAAAAATACTAAACCAGATAGTGTCCCTACCCAACATCATACAAAAATATCAGGTGGAATTGGATTGGTTAATGTCAAAAGAAGATTAGAACTAATTTATCCGCAACAACATAATTTGGAGATTGTTAATGAACCTTCTTCATTCACTGTCGATTTAAAGATTGATTTAATTTAAATTTAAACAAATTTACCAGAAATGATAAAAGCTATTATTGTTGACGACGAACCACTAGCATTGGATGTATTGGAAACTTACATCGAAAAAATTCCTGAAATCGAATTGGTTGCTAAGTGTGAAAATGCATTGGAAGCCAACGAAGTTTTGAAATCTATGGAAGTGGATTTGATGTTTTTGGATATTCAAATGCCACAATTGACTGGTACCGAATTTTTGAAAACATTGACGAAACAACCCAAAGTAATTTTCACAACTGCTTATCCAGAATTTGCATTGGAAGGTTTTGAATTAAATGCCGTCGACTATTTACTTAAACCGATTTCTTTCGAACGTTTCATGACTGCAACCAATAAAGTTACTTCTCAAATTGATAGTTCTTCCAGTAATGATACAAAAGCAAGTTTCTTCTTTGTAAAATCGAATAAGAAATTAATGAAGATTTTGTACGAAGACATTCTTTACATTGAAGGATTGAAGGATTATGTCATTATTCGTACCAATACTGGTCGTATCATCACTTTACAAACTATGAAGAGCTTGGAAGCAAAATTACCAAGCAAATTATTTAAAAGAATACATCGTAGCTATATTGTTGGAATTAAGAAGATAAACGCAGTGATGGGCAATATGGTTGAGATCATTGAAAAAGGAGAAGCAAAACATCTCCCGATTGGTAAAATCTACCGGGATGAGTTATTGGATATTGTCAATAAGAATCGTTTGTAAAAACCTTACCTATTGAATACTGCTTTAAATACTGCCCTTGAAAATATCATCGGCAAATCAATTATTTCTACCTCAACTGTAAGTGGTGGTGATATCAATGATGCCTACAAAATCACCACGAAAAGTGATCGTTTTTTTGTCAAAATAAATGCTGCTTCTTTCGCAACTGATATGTTTGAAAAGGAAGCGAAAGGGCTGGGATTAATTCGAGCTAGTGAGACCATTCGTGTTCCCAGCCTAGTTGGTTTTAATAAGGCCAACTCCCCTTCTTTTTTGATATTGGAGTGGATTGATTCGGGAAATCCTGACGCTAATTTTTGGGAAGTTTTTGGTTCGCAACTAGCTAAAATGCATCGTCAAAGTTCGGTCAATTTCGGATTAGAACATTCCAATTATATTGGCTCCTTAATGCAGAAAAATGACAAGGAATCAAGTAGTATTGACTTTCTCATCAACCAACGATTACTTCCACAAATCGAATTGGCTAATTCACATAACAAAATAGACTCGGATACGCAATCTGCATTCGACAAATTGTTTAATAAGCTGCCATCTATTATTCCTGATGAGAAACCAGCCTTAACGCACGGAGATTTATGGAATGGAAACTTTATGGTAGGAAAAGATGGAAACGTCGTTTTAATTGATCCGGCCATTTCCTATGGTTTACGAGAAATGGATCTTGCGATGACCAAATTATTTGGCGGTTTTAATCCTCAATTTTATAAAAGTTATGAAACTACTTTTCCAACGGCACCAGGATTAGAAATTCGGATTCCAATTTATCAATTGTATTATTTAATGGTGCACGTCAATTTGTTTGGAGGTGGATATTTGAATTCAGTGAAGGAGATATTGAAGCGTTTTAGTTGAGTTGGCATCTGGCCTGTTTTTATCGCTGGACGAAAATCCTGTCTGTTACGGAATGAACGCGGAATTAACAGAGCATGAACAGCAAAGGATTTCTGTTCTACTTTTGAACAGACTAGGAAGTCTGTTCGGCCCAAATAAAAAAGGGTACGAATCTCAGAATTAATTCGCACCCTTTATTATCTAACAAACAAAACCAACTAAAAACCAAATAAAATTAACTTGTTTAAAGTGAGCTTTCGAATTGACAAACTCGATTTTGTTCGAGCGGTCCTTATCAAAAGAACATAATAGAAACGCAATGGTTATGAATAAGCTGTTTTGTTAAGAAATAATTAACAAATTTGTGCTAATTGCCAATAATTACTGCAATTATTATGAAGGTTTATTCATCATATGTTGCTATCCAACTTAATTTTAGTCAATTTTGTCTCTTTGAACTATATCATAAACTATTAGTAGCCAATGACTTTCAGAGATTTAGGATTTAACGAGCAGCTTATTGAAGGGCTAGAATATATGAACTTTGTCGAGGCTACTCCTATCCAAGCCGAAGCAATTCCCATTATACAAGAAGGAAAGGATTTAATCGCTTGTGCTCAAACTGGTACGGGGAAAACAGGAGCATTTCTACTTCCTTTGATTAACAAATTATCGGAACGAAAAGGAGATGCGAATGGAAATGTAGATGTTTTAATCATTGTTCCAACTCGTGAATTGGCGTTACAAATTGATCAGCAGGTTGAAGCTTTTGGATACTTCTCTGGAGTGTCTTCAATTCCAATTTATGGTGGTGGTGACAACAACTCTTATCAACAACAGAAAAAGGCATTGACAAAGGGTGCTGATATTATCATTGCTACTCCGGGCCGTTTGTTGTCTCATATGAATTTAGGCTACGTAAAGTTAGAAAATGTAAAGCATTTCATTTTAGATGAAGCGGATCGAATGATGGACATGGGATTTTTCGATGACATCATGACGGTGGTAAGTAAACTCCCTAAAAGTCGTCAAACACTTTTCTTCTCGGCGACAATGCCTGACAATATCAGAAAATTATCCAAGCGGGTATTGAACGATCCGCTACAAATTAACATTGCACTTTCAAAACCTGCTGAAGGAGTGACACAAGGAGCTTTCATGTGTTACAGCAAGCAAAAAGTGGCATTGGCTGTTTCGATATTGGCCGGTGAAGGAAAAGATTTATATCCAAGTGTGATCATCTTTACTTCTACAAAACGTAAAGTTTCTGAAATACATCAGTCTTTGATGAGGAAAAAAATCAAGGCTGAAATGATTTCTTCGGATTTGGATCAGAAAGAACGAGAAGCTGCGTTGATCAAATTCAAGAACAGAGAGATTCAAGTGTTGGTGGCTACGGATATTTTAGCCAGAGGAATTGACATCAAGGAAATAAGTTTGGTCATCAACTATGATGTACCAGGTGATGCCGAAGATTATGTCCACAGAATTGGTCGTACCGCAAGAGCAGATTCGACTGGTACTGCCTATACTTTTATTACTGAAGATGACCAAGATAAATTCTTCAAAATTGAAAAACTGATAGACGCAACAATTGATAAACTTCCATTGCCCATAGAAATTGGTGAAGGTCCTGAATATAAACCGGGCACCAGAAGACGTGGTGGTGGTGGCTACAGAAGAGGCGGCGGCGGTGGCAACCGGAATAGAAATAGAAACAATCGTGGCGGCGGCGGTAATAGAAATAACCGATCAAGAGGTGGTGGCAAAAGTAATAATCGTAGCGGCGGTTCTTCTAATCGTAATTCTAATCAAGGCGGTAATTCGAATAAACGACCTACTGATAATCGGAAGTAGTTCTTATACAAATTGTAGTCTATAATTACGGTTATCTTTGAGAATAATTTCCCGATATCTTCGTTAGAAAGCCCTGTCTGCTTGGCGCAGTCAGGCAGGCTCGCCGTAACTAAGGCTATGTCTACATTTTCTGCCTTGATCTCG
>CALFWW010000032.1 GCA_937928575.1 uncultured Saprospiraceae bacterium
ATTGAGATTAAGGCGAAAAACGTAAACATAGCCTTAGTTACGGTGAGCCTGCCTGACTGCGCCAAGCAGACAGGGCTTTTCAACGCAGATATCGATAAATTTTTCTCATAGATAACAGCCATTTTGGGGTTCAATCTGTATTAATGCCTGCTCGGATAAAATCCCGCAGGCATTTTCAAATGGTTTCTCGAAATCGCCAATTGCAGTCAGCGGCTACACGAACCGTACTAAAGAAAAATCAGCCTTTTCAATTGCAAAGTACGATTTATACAAATTGTAGTCTAAAAGTGCGGATATATTTGGAAGGAAATTTTTCGAGATCAAGGCAGAAAACGTAGACATAGCCTTAGTTACGGCGAGCCTGCCTGACTGCGCCAAGCAGACAGGGCTTTCTAACGAAGATATCGGGAAATTTTTCTCAAAGATAACTGTAATTATAGACTACAATTTGTATTAGTAGTGATTTGTTGTAATTAGATTTCTCCACAAGGTCGAAATTGGAAATGGGAGAAGTTGCTTGATCCTTCGACATCTTGGCAAAGCCAAAGGTCAGGATGACAAGCAAGTCGACATCTTGGCAAAGCCAAAGCTACCCATGGCAAGAATTAATTATAAGACTGTTATTGTAGCCGCCGACTTCAGTTGGCGAATTCGTAACTGCCATTTAAAAATGGCAGTTACGTTAACCTCATTCGCTTTAATGATTCTTGTCATTATATTCATTAAGTAATCCGATTAGGGTTCTAATACAAATTATAGAGTATTATTTGTATAACCCATAGATAAAATCGGCAGACAGGCATCACCCAACAAAAAAAGCCATCCCAAAAGGAACGGCTATTTAATGTTTTATTTTTAAAATCAGATCAGACTTGCTCCGCCAATCCTTCTTTTAATTCATCAACAGTAATATCAAGATGAGAAGCATCATAAGTGACATTTCCATTTCTCAACAAAACGATTTGTGGAGATTCGTGGTGAACCTCTAAATGTTCAGCGATATAATTAGAAACCTCTCTATTGGCAATTAAATCCAAGTAGTACATCTCAACGGCTGAATCTTCTAAATTCCAGCCGGATTCTAATCTCATTTTTGCCATTGTGCTAATGGAGCATCTAGTGCTGTGCTTAAATATTGCACAAGGGATTTCATGACTTCTTTCAACAATTGTATCAATTTCTGATTTAGAAGTCAGATTTTTCCAGTTAAGCATAAATGTATTTAAGGTTTTACAATAACAGTTGGTAATTCGACAGCGGCTTTACAAACTTTAGAGATGCTAAAACTTGGGCATCCGACGCCTCTATTACAAGAACTGAAACACAAAGCGACCACTAATAAAATCGCACACGGAATTAATTTTTTTGAAATGTTCATTTTTCAATTGTTTAAAAGTTACTCTTACAAATTTACGTAAAAATCAGTTTATAATAGGCGTACCAAGAGACAACGCCAGTTAAATATCGATTATTATATACTTTAACATGCCTTTTTAACGATTTCGCTATTTTTGACCATTTTTCATAGTAAATCACCTAATGAAAGACAAAAAGCATATTCATTTAATTGCCTGTGGAGGCGCAGCCATGCACAACCTTTGTATAGGTATCTATCTCAACGGTCATACTGTTACTGGTTCTGACGATGAAATTTACAATCCGGCACGTGATCGACTCAAAAAATACGGTCTTTTACCTTCTAAAATGGGCTGGAATCCCTCAAAAATTACAAAAAAACTCGATTTCGTTATTTTGGGAATGCATGCTAGAAAAGATAATCCTGAACTTCTTAAAGCCCAGGAGCTGGGATTAGTCATCTATTCTTACCCTGAGTATATCTCAAAACATGCCAAAAACAAGAAAAGGGTGGTAATTTCTGGTAGTCACGGTAAAACAACGACCACTTCTATGATCATGCATGTACTGAAAAAGGAAAAAATGGACTTTGATTATATGGTCGGAGCGTTGGTGGATGGCTTTGATGTGATGGCGAGATTTTCAGATGCACCTGTAATGATTATTGAAGGGGATGAATATTTATCCTCGCCAATTGATCGTCGTCCCAAGTTTTTGCATTATCGACCTCACCTTGCCGTCATGACTGGAATTGCCTGGGATCATATTAATGTATTTCCGACTTTCAAAAACTATAAAAAGCAATTTCAACTTTTTATAGAAAGTATGCCAAAAAATGGAAAGCTATTTTATTTCCAACAAGACAAACACATTCAACAAATCGTCAAGAAAGTTAGGTTGAAAAAATCAATTCCTTATGAAGCATTCGATCATGAAATTCAATCAAATCAAACAACCGTCACGACTCCTCAAAATAGAAAAGTAAACTTAAAAATAATTGGTCAGCATAATCTCGAAAATATGAGAGCTGCTTTTTTGATTTGTCAGGAATTAGGTATTTCTGAAAAAAGTTTCTTTAAACACATCAAATCATTTAAAGGAGCAGACCGACGTTTGACCACATTGGTAAAAACAAAGACGAGTACGGTATTTTTAGATTTCGCTCATGCTCCGTCAAAAGTTCAAGCGACGGTCAATGCGGTGAAAACTCAATTTCCCAAAAGACAATTAATTGCCTGTGTAGAATTACATACTTTTAGTAGTCTGAACAAAAGGTTTCACAAAGAGTATAAACATACGTTAGCGAAGGCTGACCGCGCATTTGTATTTTTTAGGGAACACACTTTAAAAATGAAAAATTTACCTGCTTTTTCGATTGAAGAATTAGAAAAAGCCTTCGATCATCCAAATTTGACCGTCTGTACGGATAATGCGAGATTGCTTAAAATGTTAAACCGCTTTAAATGGCAAAACAAGAATTTATTATTAATGAGTTCGGGAAATTTTGGTGGTTTGGATTTAAAAAAAGAAGTATTAAAATTAATTTAAATAACCCCTTCTTTTATTCGATTTCTTAGCTGCAATTTTCTTATCAAAATGATTAAATAATTTACCTTTGCGGCGCCTCCACTTTTATTGAAAAACTATTTATTAACCATTTAACTAGAATTAATTATGTCAAGTAAACTCATTAACGCTTTTATGGCTGGCGTTGAGTCCCGAAATCCGAATGAACCGGAATTTCACCAAGCCGTTGAAGAATGGGCAGAAGTGATTGTTCCGTTTGTAGCAAAAAACAAAAAGTATCAAGGACACGGGCTTTTAGAAAGAATGACAGAACCAGATCGTACTTTCCAATGGAGAGTCACATGGACCGATGATAAAAATAAGGTTCATGTCAACCGAGGATATCGAGTACAATTTAACAATGCAATTGGACCTTACAAAGGTGGATTGCGTTTTCATCCTTCTGTCAATTTATCCATTCTTAAATTTTTGGGCTTCGAACAGATTTATAAAAACAGTTTAACCACGTTGCCGATGGGTGGTGGAAAAGGTGGATCTGATTTTGACCCCAAAGGAAAATCTGATATGGAAGTGATGCGTTTTTGTCAAGCATTTATGTCAGAAATGCAAAAATGGATCGGGCAAGATACAGATGTTCCGGCTGGCGATATTGGGGTCGGAGGAAGAGAGATTGGATACATGTTTGGTCAGTACAAAAAACTACGTGCAGAGCATACTGGAGTTTTGACAGGGAAAGGAAGACCTTACGGGGGTAGTTTGATTCGTCCTGAAGCAACAGGCTATGGATGTGTATATTTTATGCAAGAAATGCTGAAGACGAAAGGAGATTCAATTGATGGAAAAATTTGTGTGGTTTCGGGATCTGGTAATGTTGCCCAATATACTGCAGAGAAGTTGATCGAGTTGGGAGGTAAAGTAGTAACGATGTCTGATTCATCGGGAATGATTTATGATAAGGCAGGTATTGATGCGAAGAAGTTGAAGTGGATCATGAATTTGAAAAATGTAAAACGTGGTCGCATCAAAGAATATGCTGACAAACATAAAGGTGTCAAGTATGTCGCTAAAGGTCAGCCGTGGACGGTGAAGTGTGATTTGGCTTTTCCTTCTGCAACTCAAAATGAAATTGATGCCAAAGAAGCTAAATTACTAGTGAAAAACGGATGTATCGGTGTAGGGGAAGGCGCCAATATGCCAACTACAAATGGTGGAATTGCCGTTTTCCAAAAAGCAAAAATCTTGTATTCTCCTGGTAAAGCAAGTAATGCTGGTGGTGTCGCAACTTCAGGTTTAGAAATGTCTCAAAACAGTCTTCGTATGAATTGGTCGAGAGAAGAAGTGGATGAAAAATTACATGGAATAATGGTGAGCATTCATGAGACTTGCCTGGAGCATGGACGTGTCAACAAAAACTATGTTGATTATGTGAAAGGAGCAAATATTGGTGGCTTTGTAAAAGTAGCGGATGCGATGATTGCTCAAGGGATTATCTAAAATTCCTTTTTGGTCACAACAAAAAAATTAGGGTAACCTGTATGCAGGTTACCCTTTTTCTTTCTTTGGGGTCTGATTATTTGTTTGGTTTTTTGGAAACAAAACGATCTACTCTTATTGGGGTTAAACAAGGTGTTTTACTGTAAATCAGTATTCATTGTCCTCACGACATCCAAAGATATTATGGATAGTTCAATTATTAGTCCAAATTTTGCGAATAGTGACATGGTATATAAATTTTAACAGTTTACAAAATCTTAATATGCTGATTGTCAGTGTTAATATCAGGTTAAGCAGAATATATTTATCGAACAATTTATTAATTAGTTGGTGCACAATTTTTTTTGAAAACCAAATTTTTGATCAATTATGCTGGGTTATGTTACTACTTTTTTAATCGCTTTCTTAATGTTTGCGAATCCCTTATTGAGTCAAACTAGTTGTGATCAATGGGCTTTTGGTGCTGACTTCGATATGATGAATCCAATTAAGGAATTGAAAACAAATGGGTATGGTATGAATTTCGGCGTCAATTTCGATGCGTTTTATTTGGGATTTAAAAGGAAGTTGATTGGTTTTCATCCCGGCTTCAGAATCAGAGGAGGGACTACTGCCATGAATAGTAGAGATGAATTTATTGGAGAACCGATCAATCAGGATGTAGTACGCGGAATTTATAATGCAGCTTTTGACGCAAAAATAATTGGAAGATTTATTTTGAATAACGCTTATCGATGCCAACCTTATATGGAAGCGGATATGGGAATTCGTTTGGCCGGTGGTTATGAAGATGTGGAGACCTCCGAATTTGAAGTAAGAGAAGAAGATCGATTGGATTATACCGAGTATATAACCAAAGGAATTTCTGGTTCCTATGGTTTTGGAGCTGGTTTATTAATACGGTTGACGGATCGAATGGATCTGAATTTAAGATCTAATTTTGACTTCACCAATCTCATCAAGCATGTAGATTTTAACACCGTATTTCCATTTGCCGAAACAAGAACAACTAGTTCCATAAATCAAAGATTTGCCATCGGTTTATTCATTCATGTCGGATGTGAACCTGCAGAACGAGGCACAAAAACTAAAAACAGAATTCGATCCAATACAAAAAATAATCGAAATAAAATGCCAAAACGAAACTCGTCGAATGCTAATTCTCCGAGAATCAATAGTTAATTGATTGATCTCACTATTGGCTACCTGTATTTACGATTCATTTAATACGTAGGCTATAGATGACCAAGAAATTTCAATGAAGGGATTAAAAATCTTGGTCTTTTTCCTTGATTGGATGACTCCAATAAGTGTCGGACTAAAATTATAAAAATTTAATTCAACCAATAGTCCATGTTTTTTAGGGGGGGTAATTACTTCCTGCAAAATTCGAGTTACCTGTCTATTAATTTTTTAAAAATCAAGGTATTATCATCTCTTTCAATTTACTCTGTCACATTTAAAAAGGAATATTAAATAGTTGGGCTTAAAACACGGGGTTTGGATTAATTCTTGAAACTTCCTAATTAGTAATAAATAATTTAATCCCAGTGTTATGTCAAAGTTCAAACAATTAATATTTATTGATGATGACAACCCGACCAATGTATATCATAGGATTATCGTTGAGCAATCGGAGTTGTGTGAGGAAGCTATCTTCTTTGAAGGTGCAGTAGAAGCTTACGAATATTTCAAGGAGTTAGTAAAACAAGATAATTACATATTGCCTGATCTCATTTTTCTGGATATCAATATGCCGGTGATGAATGGATGGGATTTTATCGAAGAATTCAAGAAGTTAAATATTCCGACACCACTATTTATTGTGCTGCTAACAACTTCCTTGAGTATGATGGACAAAGAACGTGCAGATGAAATTGGACTTATTCACAAATTTTTAAACAAACCTTTAGAAGTTGAGAATTTAGTTTCATTGCAAGAAGAATGTCTGATCAAATCTTAGAAAATTACCAGCCTGATGGGAATTTTCAAAAAATTTATAAAATTCATTAAAACTAGAGGCGTTTCGGATAATTTTCCCAAAGAAAATCAATTAACTGAAATGCTCAATATCATGTCGTTGATTACTGCGGCAGGGTCGTTCTTTTTATTATTGTTTACGATCTACTATACCACCGATTTTGTTTATATGTTTCTTGCTGGGATGGTGACTGTCTTATATTCAGGAATTATCATTCTCCACCATTTTCATAAAATTCATGAAGCTCGTTTTTATTTCGCTACAATTCATCCATTTTGGTATGTCATTTCAATGTTATTTATTGGTGGATATTTTGGGCAAGATATTGCATGTTGTGCTACGATTACGATTTGCTACTTACAATATTATAAACGTAAGAAGCTGCGAAATAAATTAATTGCTTTTAATATTGTGATTTTTATTATTCCGACAATCTATGTTGGTTACAATGATCCTTTGTTTGGATTGCACGAATATCCTTTTGATGAGATTATAGTCTTCCTATGTTGTATTGGATGGATGTCTATTTTGTATTTTAGTCATGAAGAAAAAGCAAGAAATTATATAAAATCTCTGGCACACAAAAATGCTGAATTGAAGGAGAAAACTTCTGACTTAGAAAGGTTTGCTTACATCGCTTCTCATGATTTAAAATCTCCATTGAATAATATTTCGAATTTTTTGAACTTAATGGAAAAAGATTTAGATCGAAAAAAATACAACAATTTAAATACATATTTGAAGTACACTCGAAATAGTGCAGTGCAAATGGATGAATTGATTGATGGCGTAAATACGATTTCTTCAAGTGATAATGGAGAAAACCATATGGATTGGAAAATGGTCAACCTCAATGAAACTCTTGATAAAGTCGTCATGAACCTACATCAAGAACTCAAGAAGAAAAATGGGTTTGTTGAAAAGAAGAATGAACTTCCTACCATCCGATGTAATGAAGCCGATTTTATAATTGTTTTTCAAAACTTAATTCAAAACGGACTAAAGTACAATGAATCCAATGCTCCGAATATCACAATCGACAATAAATCATCAGACAATTTAATTAACATTGAATTTACGGATAATGGAATTGGGATCGCAGAAAAACATTTCAAGGAGATATTCGAATATTTTAAACGATTGCACAATCAAAAAATTTATAAAGGATCAGGGCTTGGATTGGGTCTGTGTAAAAAAATAATTTCAAAATATAATGGCACTTTAAAAGTGGAATCAGAAATAGATGTGTATTCAACTTTTATTATTTCTATTCCACTTCTCGAAGAACAACAAAAAGTAGGACCGGACACCTATGATGATGCACTTAAATTAATGGCACCAAATGAAGTATTTTAAAAAAATATTTGATTTTGTATATAGTCGTGGAATTTCAGAAAAATTCGAGCAAGAAAATGAAATGACAGGGCTAATTAACATCATGTGTTTAATTGATGTTTTAGGCGCAGGAGGTTTGTTTTTATGGTCATTCTTTTACTCAGGGAATGTCGTATATCAATATATTATAGGCATAATTACCTTGGTGTATTTTAATATTCTACTATTGAATCATTTTGGAAAAGTCCATGAAGCAAGAATGTATTATTCGCTGATAGTCCCCATGTGCCATGCCATGGTCATTTTGCTAATGGGAGGATACTTTGGACAAAGTGTTGTCGCTTGTACTGGTCTAATAATTACAGCCTTAAATTACGACAATCGAAAACCATTGCGAAATCTTTTGATACTCCACGGTGCGTTTATTTTTATTGGAGTGACTGTTTATATTAATTTTAATGGGCCGATTTTTGAGGTCGAAGATCAATTATTCGATGAATTGGTTGCGATGTTTTTATGCTTAGCGTGGATTTATTCTATCTTTTATATTTATGAAAATCGTAATAAAGAATATATTGATTCGCTACAGAAAAAAAATCAACAATTGAATGAAAAAACAGTTGAGTTACAGCGTTTTGCAACCATTACCTCACATGATCTAAAGTCACCACTTCAAAACATATCCAACTTTTTAAATGTAATGGATACAGATATTCAAAAGCAAGAATATACCAATCTTGAAAATTATTTAGGGTATGCAAAATCCTGCGCTTATCGAATGAGAGAGTTAATTGAAGGAGTGTTAGAAGTCTCAACTAATAACGAGGATTATGTTGTAAATCCAAAACCGGAAGACTTAAATGAGATACTCAAGAAAGTACTAGAAACGAATCAAAAAGAACTTTATAAGAGAAATGCGATCGTTACTAGTGACGTCTTACCAATCTTTAATTGCAATGCTGCTGACTTCACGATCGTTTTCCAAAACTTTATTTTGAACGGTATAAAGTATAATACCTCCGATAAACCAAAAATTGTCATCAACACCAAAAATCTAAAAAATCATTTTGTACTTCAATTTACTGACAACGGAATTGGGATAGATGAAAAACACCATCAAGAAATATTTCAGTACTTCAAAAGATTACACAATCATTCCACTTATCCAGGAACAGGACTAGGGCTAGGATTATGTAAAAAGCTTGTTGAGAAATATCATGGTACTATTGAAGTTGATTCGATAGTTGGTGCCTACACCTCCTTCAAGGTGATTTTACCAAAAGATTGGGAGTCCATTGAAACTCAAGGTCAACTTGAACAAGGGGAATCCCCCATGCAATTTTCGAACATTTAGGAACTACAACTTAACATAGAGCACCCGACTTTGTGGCGTGCCCACTCTGGTCTCTTTGCAAACCATTTTTCACTTTTGGGTTGCTCATCATATGGTTTTTTAAGCAGCTTGTAGAGTTCTTGTACAATAGCGTTATCTCCTTTTTCAGCAGCTTCGATCGCCAATTGAGCCATATAATTTCTCAAAACATATTTCGGGTTGATCTGGTTCATGGCAGCTTTCCTTTCTGCATCACTCCATTTTTCTTCATTTAATCGGTGTTGATATTTGACAAACCAATCTTTCCAAGATGCCAATACTTTTTCTTTGACCTCTTCCGGGACATAAAAAGATTTTTTCACGACTTCAAGAAATGCACCTTCGTCATCAATGTTTGTATGCTTTTGAAATTCTGCTAAGTTTCTAAAAAAAATCGTCATGTCTGTTTCAGTGGCTTGCAACACGATTTGCAATGAATTCAAAAGGTTGGCATCTTTTACAGTTGGGTGTTGTAGTCCAATTTTTGAAGCCAACATGTTGTGATATTGCAATTTGTACTTTTCTTGAAAATCATTTAGCGTGTCTTCAAATGGTTTTGCATCTTCCACTAAGGGAAAAATAGCATTGGCCAATTGCATTAAATTCCATAATGCTATCCGTGGTTGATATCCATAGCGATATCTTTTGTTTTGTCGATCCGTTGTATTTGGTGTCCAGTCAGGATCATAGCCCTCTAGCCAACCATAGGGTCCATAGTCAATTGTTAATCCGAGAATTGATAAATTGTCCGTATTCATTACGCCATGGACAAAACCGACTCTTTGCCATCCAATAATCATTTGCAAGGTGCGATCCGCAACAGCTTGAAAAAAGGAGATGATTTTATTGGGTGTGTTGGAATTGATTTCTGGGAAAAATGCTTCAATCGTATAATCAACCAGTTTGCGCAAATTCTTATGATCATTTCTTGAAGCGAAAATTTGAAAATTACCAAAACGTATGAATGAAGGCGCAACCCGACAAACGATAGCTCCATCCTCGTATTGCACATTGCCATTGTACATCATGTCCCTTGCTACTTTTTCACCGGACTTAATTAAGGATAATGATCTGGTAGTTGGGACCCCTAAATGATGCATCGCTTCACTACAAAGATGCTCTCGAATGGAAGATCTTAAAACTGCCAATCCATCCGCAGAACGAGAATAGGGGGTAGGTCCGGCTCCTTTTAATTGGAGTGCCCATCTTTTTTGGTTATGTAAAATTTCCATCAAGTTAATAGCCCGACCATCGCCTAGTTGCCCAGCCCAATGGCCAAATTGATGTCCACCATAACACATTGCATACGGTTTGGTATCTTTATAAATTTTTGATCCCGAAAAAACATCTAGAAATTCCTGGCTATTGGTATCGGCTTTAGACAACCCTAGCAGCTGAGCCACTTCATCGGAAACATGAACTAATTCAGGATCGGATGTTGGAGTCGGTTCGACATAAGAAAACGCGGATTCAAAAACTTGTCTACGACTATTGTCAGGATTTGGATCTGCAGGTAGTTTTTCTGAGAAAGTATTATTTATTTCAAATTTCATCACGTCACCTGTATTTTATTGCTTCGATCGAAAGGTAGTTAATTACACCAACACCTATACGATTTACTTGTTTATTTAATGCGGACCAGTAGCGAAATTATTACTAAATCGCCATCATCTAGAAGTTGGATAATGCGATGTAGTTTTTTAAAAACCTATTTTCTAGGTATAAAAGTGTTAAAATTTAAATTTTGTTTAACAAAAATTAAAAAATATTAAACAAAATCAATTGCCCCGTGTTGGAACATCAGTAACTTATTCTATTAACTTTTAATATTTTCAAATGAAAGACTTAAGAAACTTTTCTCTCTTACTACTATTATCAGGTATGTTTTTACTTTCTTCATGTGGAAGCGATGATGATACCAATCCAGATCCGGAACCGGAACCAATGGACATCGTTGAGACTGCTCAAGCTACCGACAACTTAAGTATCCTTGTTGATGCATTGACCCAAACTGGTCTTGTAAGTGCATTACAAGGAGATGGACCTTTAACTGTATTTGCGCCAACCAATGACGCATTCCAAGCATTACTAGATTCTGAACCTTCTTGGAATTCTTTAAGTGATATCGACAATGCTGTATTGAGTGATGTTTTACTCTTTCATGTTTTAGGTGGAGAGGTAATGGCAGCAGATTTATCTGACTCTTATGTAACAACAAATAGCCTAGGACCAAACGATGAGCCTATTGTATTGCAAGTAGACGTAACTGGCGGTGTAAAATTCAATGGAAGTGCAAATCCTGTTACAACGGATGTAGATGCAACCAATGGTGTAGTACACATTATTGATAAAGTGATGTTGCCACCTTCTGTCGTAAATTTAGCATTAAACAATCCAGTATTTTCATCATTAGTTTCAGCCCTAACAAGAGCTGATTTAACGATGGATTATGTTTCTATTTTATCTGGTGCGGGGCCTTTTACTGTATTTGCTCCAACAAACGACGCATTTCAATCATTATTGGATTCAAATCCAGAATGGTCTTCGTTAGCTGATATTCCAACAGCTACTTTGGAAGCGGTGTTAAACTATCATGTTGTTTCTGGTGCGAATGTAAAAGCAGGTCAATTGACAGACAATCAAACGATCACAACATTAGGCGGAGAAATCACAACTGATTTAGTGAATGGCGCTAAGATTGAAACGACAAGTAACCAGTCAGTAAACATTATATTGACGGATGTACAAGGAAGTAACGGAGTGGTACACGCGATTGATGCGGTTTTGATACCATAAATAAATAAAGCCCCTTTTGAATACATTTTTTGTCTGTGTATTCAAAATTAACGTCCCTACATAGTAAGACATTAGTTTAAGTGGAAGAGTCGTTCTAATCGTGGAGCGGCTCTTTTTTTCAAAACCGCCATTGAACTCTGGCAAGTCCTTCCGAAAAGTCTCTGACATCTTTATATCTACGATTAACTAAATGCTGTTCTCCATTTGGTTTCATGAACCCCATTCCTTTCCTTTTATCGAAAATTCTTCCATATCCTTCTTTAAAATCCCAGACTAAAAAATATTTTGGTTTTACGATTTCATTTCCATTTGTATCCATAAAACCCCAATCATCATTTCGTTGATAACCTGCTAAACCTTCCGAAAAAGAATATAATTGATCATATTTAGGAATGATTACTTCTTGTCCTTTCGAATTGATAATGCCGTATTTACCGTTACTTTCAACTCGCCAATGATTGTCCAATCCTGTTTCCAAAATTTGTCCATATCTTGGTTCTAACACGTAGTTTCCGGATTTGTCGATCAAGCCAAATAATGCTTCTTCCTTTACTGGTGCAATTCCATTAATAAAATCTTTGGCACTTCTGAAGTTGGCTGGAATCACCATTTTCCCAGATTCGTTCACATATCCATATCGGCCATCTTCTTTGACTCTTGCTAGTCCATCTTTGAAAGTACTGACTCTTTGATATTGAATAGGTAGGATTATTTCGCCGTTCGTATTGATCAATCCGTATTTTCCTTCCAATTGTACACGAGCCTGACCGTTTTTAAAATTCCATGCTTTTTGGTAAGTAGCCGGAATTACTTTGTTACCAGATTTGTCCAAAAAACCTTCAGAATCTCCTTCTTTAAATTTTGCTAAACCGTCATGAAAATCAGAAGCATCCACGAAAGTAGGAGCAATCACTATTTTTCCGGTCGCATCGATGAAACCCATACGTTCATCCTCATTTTGAATTCGTGCCAACCCTTCCGAAAAAGACCAGGCATTTTTATATTTAGCGGGTACGATGAGTTTTCCTTTTTTGTCAATGAATCCCCATTTCTTATCCTTCGTGACGGCTGCCATACCTTCAGAAAAATTCTTGGTATCATAGAAAGCAGGCTTGACAACCATGTCTCCATTTTTATCCATGAATCCCCATTTACGGCTTTGCTTATCCATGGCTTCATAATAAGCAGCTGGACGTTCACCATTACCAGAATTATCGGAAGTATAATCTTCTTCACACCCTTGAAATAAAATCAAAGTGCACAATAAAAAATATAGAAGTGAATTTGTTGTTCTCATAAGTCAAAAGCAAAAATTAAGAGGCTGCTAATTTAGCTAAAATTGGTTTTATTTCTTTAGAACTGGGAAGTGGAGCATCTGCGTTGATTAATTTTCCTTCTTTGTCAATCAAAATGTATCTGGGAATATTTGAAATCCCATAAGCATTAGCCATTTTAGATTCGAAAGCTTTGGGTGAAATGAGTTGAATCCCGTTTAACTTTTTCTTTTTCATATACCGATCCCACATTTCTTTCTTCTCATCAAATGAAATGCTCACGAAAGCAATGTTAGGATTGTCAGCATATTGTTTAATTAGTTTTTCAAAATGAGGTGTTTCTTTTTTGCAGGGTCCACACCAAGTTGCCCACACATCAACGTATATATATTTGCCTTTCAAATCAGAAGATCTAAATATATTACCTTCCGGATCAATACCGGAAAAAGTAGGTGCCATTTTTCCAGCTCTCAAAGCCTGACAACGATTTGCAAAACTATTAATTCTTAATGCGTCGTCACCATCTGGATTGGTACTTTTGAAAATGTGAATCAAACTATCAATATTCATGCAACCATGATTGTAAAGATGCCATTCGATAGCCTCTGTGATTAAATTGGCTCTGATATTTGGTAGCGTCACCTCTTTTTCAATGACATTGATTTTGGATTGTGTCCATGCT
>CALFWW010000033.1 GCA_937928575.1 uncultured Saprospiraceae bacterium
ATCTGCGTTGGAAAGCCCTGTCTGCTTGGCGCAGTCAGGCAGGCTCGCCGTAACTAAGGCTATGTCTGCGTTTTCCGCCTTAATCTCAATAAAATTTTCCTCCATATAATAACCGCACTTATAGAGTACAATTTGTATAAATTGCATTTTTGCAAACCTAGCCAAAGAATCTTGTGAGGCGATTTTACCTTTTACTGGCCTCCTTCTTAAATTTTTCAATTGACCCTATTTTGGCAATTTTAACAGCGTGCTTAAAGTGCTGTTTATGCTGTAGAGCAGTATGGATGTCAGATGTCAAAATGCTAATAACTTATTGGAGAGATCTGCTGAGGATGAGAGGATTACATCTGTATCAGGAGCGATAGTTAAGTGGAGGAAAATTGTTGAGAAATAGTCTGCGTTAATTAATTATTTAAAACCTCATCCTTACGAAGGGATCTAAAAAATATATTAGTGTTTCCGAGACAAAAGATGATTTTTGAACTGAAAAATAACTAAATTTGAGCTCCCCATCTAAAACGAATCCCAATAGGCATACATCCTAAAAGCCTAAAGGCTTATGACACATGAATAACTGTACATTGTCGAATGCAATTGTAGCATGTCTGACCTACTTTGATATTTTTCAACATCCATTAAGGAAAGAGGAGCTGCATAATTTCTTGCGCATCCCTATTTCCATTCCGCAACTCGAACAATCATTACAAAATTTGTTGGCATCGAAATCTATTTATTTAATAAATGGCTATTATTTATTGCAAAATGATGCGTCAAGAATTACTGATAGATTAGTATTCGAAAAAAATGCAGATGAGAAAATAGAGTTGGCTTTAAAGTATGGCCAATTGATTCAAAAATTTCCTTTTATAAAGGCGACTTTAATTTCTGGTTCTTTGTCGAAACATATCATGCGAGAAGATTCGGATATCGACTTTTTTATAATATCTAAAGCGAATCGAATTTGGATATCAAAATTGTTTTTGAAAATATATAAAATCCTGTTTCTTGGAAATTCAAAAGAACACTTTTGCATTAATTATTTCATCGCTGAGGCTGATCTTTATATTAAGGAGCAGAATACATTTACCGCTACCGAATTGGCAACACTCATTCCGATTGGTTGCGAGGCAGCTTATCAAAATTTATTGAAGGAAAATGAATGGTACAAAGCATTTTTACCAAATTATGCTATCCTTAAAAGGAAATCTCTTCAGGTAGCACATCTAGAGAAACCGCTTATTTCAAAAGGTATACAGCAACTATTTTTCGGAAAATGGGGGGATCATTTCGACACCTTTATCATGAAGTTACATGCGTATAGAAACAAAAAGAAATATGTTGGATTAACTAGAAACAAAGATTTTGAGTTGATGTTGAGGGCTACAAAAAGTCAGATCAAAGTGCATCCTCCAAATCATCAAAATGTCACTTTGAGGAAGTACCGAGAATTGGTTGAGAAATTGACAACTGAGACCAACTAATTGAAAACAAGAATAAATAATTGAGTACAAAAATCTTATGCACGAACTCTTATTTTTATCAATACGATAAAAAGCAGTGGAATATGGCACAACCATATCCTCCATTAGGGACCTTGCATGCGGTATCAATGCTTCGTCAACATCAATTCAATACCGTCTTTTTTGATAACAATTTAGTTGCAAATCACACTGAAATATTTCAGGTAATTGAAAATGAGCAACCAGACATTCTTGTTATGTATGATGATGGGTTTAATTATCTGACAAAAATGTGTTTGACGAAAATGCAGAATGCTACTTTTGAAATCTTAAAGTATGCGAAAGAAAAGGGGATTACAACTATTTGTAATAGTTCGGATTCTACAGATCACTACCAACAATATCATAAGGAAGGAGCAGATTACATTATTCATGGCGAGGGAGAAGATGCTTTAGTGGAGTTATGCAACGCGCTTTCAAAAAATGAATATGTCAACACAATGTTGGGAATTAGTTATCATGAAAATGGTGAAGTACTTTTGAATGCGAAGCGACCAGTGAGAAAGGATTTAGATACTTTTCCAATGCCTGCCTGGGAAGCAGTAGATATGGACAAATACAAAGATATTTGGATATCCAATCATGGTTATTTCTCCTTAAATTTGGCAACGACCAGAGGGTGTCCATATAAGTGTAATTGGTGTGCCAAACCTATTTATGGAAATCGCTACAACTCTCGTTCGCCAGAAAAGGTAATGGATGAAATCGAATTTCTGATCAACAAATTTGATGTGCACTACTTTTGGATGTGTGATGATATCTTTGGTTTAAAACCTGGTTGGGTCCAAAAATTTAGAGATATCAAACGAGAAAGAAATTTGGAGTTCAAATACAAAATTCAGTCGCGTGTAGATCTAATGTTGCAAGAAGATCACCTAGATGCTTTAGCGGATAGTGGTGCTGATATCATATGGGTGGGTGCAGAAAGTGGTTCTCAGAAAATATTGGATGCGATGGATAAGGGAACAAAAGTTGAACAAATATACGAAGCCACTAAAAAATTAAAATCACGTAATGTTAATGTTGCATTCTTTTTGCAATTCGGTTATTTGGGAGAAACTTGGAAGGATATTCAGCAGACCTTAAATATGGTATTGGATTTAGTTCCGGATGATATTGGGATTTCTGTTTCCTATCCATTGCCAGGCACTAAATTTTATGATAAAGTAAAAGCAGATCTTATTCTGAAAACCAATTGGACGGATTCCGATGATTTGGATCTCATGTTTAAAAATAATTATCCTCCAATTTTTTACAAAACCTTGCATCGATATATTCATAATCGATACCGAATTAGAAAAGGTATTTTAAGTTTGAAAACTCCATTTTCCTCTTTCAAAAATAAAGGATATGATTTATTAAGGATGGTTTATCATTTTCCACTAGCCATCTTGAATCGTATTTTATTGTTGAAACACACCTTTCGTCAGCCATGAAAAAAGTTTCTTTTGACATAGGAGTAAATGAGTATGACCGATACTTGATGGATACAAAGATTGGTCGCATACAAAGAAACCGCATAACGCAATACATGGATAATATACTGAATGGAAAGAAAGAGCTGAGTATTTTAGAATTAAGTTGTACCGTTGGTGGAGGTGCTGCATTTTTTGACTCATTTCAAAATAAACGATGAAGATATTATTGACACATGGATACTTCATCAAAGAGGATGAGAAGGAACAGAAAATCATGAAACCCTATCCACCTTTGGGTATATTATATATCTCGGCTTGGCTGGATAACAATGGTTTTGCAAATGATGTATTTGATACTACCTTTTCGAGAAAGCTATTACTTTATAATTATCTAGAGCAGGAAAGACCAGATATTGTTGCTTTTTACACCAATTTAATGACTAAAGTAAATATCATTGAAGCAATCAAATATATTCGGTCCAATGAGAAGCTGAAAGATACGATTGTTGTGTTGGGTGGACCCGATGTACGGCACAATAAGAAGGATTATTTGGATACTGGAGCAAACATTGCGGTCTTTGGTGAAGGAGAACAAACGATGTTGGAAATTGTGAAAGCAGTGCAGGGCGGGATGAAAAGTGAATTTGGACACATCGATGGAATTGCCTATTACAGCAATAACGAATTAATAGAAACAAACGAGCGGAAAAGAATCCGACCGATTGACAGTATTCCTTTTCCTAATCGACACAAGATAGATATCCAACAATACCTGGACGTATGGAAGAAAAATCATGGGAATAGTGCGATGACAGTCAGCACACAGCGAGGATGTCCATATACATGCAAGTGGTGTAGTACCGCTGTTTATGGACAAAGTTATCGTCGGCGTAGCCCTAAAGTCGTGGTTGAGGAATTAAAGCACCTCAAAGAGACGTACAATCCAGATACAATTTGGTTTGTGGATGATGTCTTTTCGGTGAGTCACAAGTGGATTCATGAATTTAAAAACGAATTAACCAAACAAGATGTACACATACCATTTGAGTGCATCACCAGAGCAGATCGAATGGATGAACATGTAATTGATTGGTTGAAAGAGGCGGGATGTTTTAGAGTTTGGATTGGGGCAGAAAGCGGTTCTCAAAAGGTGATTGATTTGATGGATCGACGGGTCAGTATTGAGCAAGTAAGAGATATGATTCAGATGACAAGGAAAAAAGGAATGCAGGCTGGGACCTTTATTATGTTGGGTTATCCCGGTGAAACGGAGGAAGATATTTTTGAAACAGTCAAGCATCTAAAAGCTTGTAATCCAGATTATTTCACCATCACCATTGCGTATCCTATCAAAGGAACTTCCTTGTACAATGAAATTGAAGCCATTCAAACATCCAATTTAGAGTGGGAAAAAAGTACGGATCGCGATCGAGATTTTAAGCGAAAATATACGCGTAAATATTACGAGTATGCTGTGAAATGGGTGGATAATGAAGTGAGATGGTATCAAAAATGGACAGCCAATAATTGGCAAAATCGTAGTGCTTTCAAGTACAAACTTAAGTCATTCTTTAATCGATCAATGATGAGATTGAATGCCTAATTGTATTGTTACAAATGATTGATAAAGCTAAAATACTGGAAGTAAAAAATGGAGTTGCGATTATATCTCAATTGACAACTTTTGAAGCGGATTATTTATCGGTACGAAAATTAGAAAATCGAATCTACGAAAATGATGTGTTAGAAATACTACCAAAAATCGATAAAGCACATGAGCAGTATGAAGAATGGCGTCTCCGTCAAAAATCAAGTAACCGTTTTCTGACCTATTTAAACAAAAATTTTCAATCCATACAAATACTGGATTTAGGGACGGGGAATGGATGGTTCGCCAATAAATTAGCCGAAGCTTCACCCACCTTTCAAGTCACTGCAGTTGATATGAATTTGCATGAACTACAACAAGGTGCAAGTGTTTTTACAAACAATAATTTGAACTTTTATTACGCCAATATTTTTGATGATGTCTTTCAGGAAAATTCATTTGATCTGGTTGTCATCAATAGTGTTATTCAATATTTCGAATCTTTACCTAAATTGATTCATCGGTTATTAGAATTGTTGCGTAAAAATGGTTCCATACATATCTTAGATAGTCCTATTTATGAAAAAGATGCGAAAATTCGTGCAGCTCAAAGAAGTAAAGATTATTTTAGACAAATGGGCGTACCGAATATGTCTAAAAATTATTTTCATCATACCTGGGAGGACATTGAAGAATTTAACTTTGAAATAAAATACAATCCGAAAGTTTTCAAAAATAAGATTAAGAAATTGTTCGGTGATAAAGATATCCCATTTCCGTGGACTGAAATTAAAAGATGAGAGTTGCAATTATTACAAATGGCGGTATCGGTGGTGGAAACAATAATCAAGGACTCCCTTTTTTGACAAATTTGGTAGAATCTTTAGCTGAGGAATGTGAGATTGATGTATTTTCATTTGCACCAAATGGGGGGATTCAACCATCAAAATATAATGTCCAATCCATTTCAGGAACCATTACACAACCTTCTTTTTTGAAGCTCCTAAAAATGATTTTCTTATTTTCTCGGAGCCATCGAGTTCGGCAGTATGATGTATTGCATTCCATTTGGCCGTATCCTTCAGGATTTACAACTGTATTGTTAGGAAAAATTTATAGGGTGCAATCAATTGTAAGTATGCAAGGAGGAGGTTTAGTGAATATTCCAGCAATTAAGTATGGTGGAAATAGAACTTGGCTGCAAAGGCTCCTAAATAATTGGACCCTCACGAACGCCACACGCTTAACAACACTTACTTCATTTTTGGAAACTTTTATCCCAACACAAGCTCAGAAAGAAAAGAATACCGTCATCTATTATGGAGTAGACACAAATAGGTTTCAGTATAAAGCACACGAAATAACCGAACCAATTCAATTTATTCATGTCGCAAATATCAGTGCGGTGAAAGACCAGGAAACTTTATTAAGGTGTTTTAAAGTTATTTCCCAACAAGTTAATTGCAAATTGACAATTGCTGGTTCGGATTATTATAAAGAAGGGGTGATACAACAACTTTTGAATGACCTTGAACTTACAGCTTCTGTGGATTTTTTAGACTTTGTACCGCATCAAGAAATTCCTCATTTATTGGCCAAAGCTGATATCATGTTACATACCTCAATGCATGAAGGGATGGGCGTTGTGTTGGCAGAGGCGATGGCATGTGGGGTGTTGGTGTGTGGCACTAAGGTGGGATTATTGGCAGATCTTCCTAGTGATTGTTGTATTGCTGTACCTGTTAAGTCCTACAATGAATTAGCAAATAACGTGTTAGAATTATTGCAGGATGTGTCTCGAATGAATGAAATGAGAAGAAATGGATATCACTGGATTCGAAAAAATACCCATAAGACCTGTGTTGAAAAGTACATTAAAATATATAAAGAACTCGCATAGATTTTTTTGAAACAAACCAAACTACATATCGCTTACGTCCTCTATGTCTATGATTCTTTTGTGAACGCAAGAGCAATGTTGGATGCATTTTTTACGACGGTGGATTGGGCGGAAGAGATGGTTCGCCAAGATATGGAAGTATCTGTTTTTTACCGATTTGACAAGAATGAGCAGTTTGTAGTGAATGGGGTGAGCTACTATTTCATCAAAGATAATTTACCACGGCGACTAAAAGTTTGGCAAAATGCGAAAGCATACAGTCACAAAATCACTGAAATCATACAAGCTACAACAATTAACTTCCTACATCTTCACAATCCCAACAATGTAATCTCAAACCACTACCTAAGACGGTTGAATCCTGATTTACCGAACATTATTCAAGATCATTCAGGAGTTTACAATTCAAAATACCGATGGCTGCATCAACGATATTTAAAAGATATTGGAGGAATTGTATTTGCTGCAAAAGGTCAAGAGCTTGCTTATGTCTCCAACAAAATAGTTACTCAAGACCAATGTCATTTTGTGATGGAGAATTCCTCAAAATTCAAATACAGAGACAGGGTAACAGCAAGAAAGAAAACAAAGATAACTGGAAATCCTGTTTTTTTATGGATAGGCAATTTGAATAAAAATAAAGATCCGTTTGCTGTTTTAAATGCTTTTGAGCAATTCTTGGATTACAAACCCGATGCTACCTTGTATATGATCTATCGCTATAATGATTTAGAGCATGAGGTTAAGTTAAAAATTGAGAAAACTGCACAACTTTGTAAAAGTGTATTTTTATTGGGAAGTAAAGAGAGAGCAGAATTAGATTTCTTTTATAATTCGGCTGATTATTTTGTGTCTGGAAGTCATAAAGAGGGGAGTGGATATGCGATGATTGAAGCGATGTCTTGTGGTGTGATTCCGATTGTCACGGATATTCCTTCATTTCAATCTTTAACACAAAATGGTCGAATTGGTAGATTATGGGAAGTTGGAAATAGGAATGACCTTGTAACTAAAATGTTAGAAATTGTTGAGTTGCCAATTGAACACGAGTCAGTAAAAACATTGACACTTTTTAATGAGCGTTTTAGTTTCAAGGCGATCATTCTGCAAATGAAAAGTATTTATCAAAACGTGTCATCACAGAAAAGGGGAAAGTAAAAATGATTGAGAAAATATTTCGAAAAATTAGGTCGATAACTAAGTATAATAATTTTGTGGTACAGCGAAATCAACAACAAATTATTGACCATCTCCAACAATCAAAATCCGTATTTTTGCAACTCCTGCCACCGAAAGGATGTGGAGGAAATGTGGAGCATTATTTTCATTTTTTGTTTGATCTTGTTTTTCCGCTTTTTAAAATAATTAAAGAAATTCCAAGTAACTCCAAGTTTTATTTATTTGAATTTGGGGTATTGTCAAAATTCATTCCCGAACTTTTCGGTGATCAAGTTGTATTGGTAAAAAGAGCTGATAAGCCCACAGATTTGAAGGTGATGCCATTGATCGGAATGCATCCGAGTTGTGTGCCAGCGACCCTCAAGCAATTAGATGAATTCGTACATGATATTTTCCACCATTTCAATATAAAGAGAAATCATAATCCTCAGAAAATTTTATTGATTGAACGATTGCCACCAGAAAAATACTTTTTAAAAGATGCCAAGATAAAAGGTGCTGGTGCATCAAGAAGAGCAATTACAAATCACGAAGAATTGAAAGCCGCAATTGAAAGTGCCGTTCTTCCCAGCTATGAATTTCAAAATGTGCAACTCGAAAATATGACCTTGCGTCAACAAGTCAGCGTATTCAATGATGCAAAAATAGTTATTGGGCAACATGGAGCTGGCCTGGGGAATATGATTTGGATGAATAAGAATGCAATTGTTGTTGAGATCAACTGGATTTCTAAACCATATTTTCGAGACTTAACTAGAAAAACGGGAAGGGTTTATTTTGAAAAAAATTATAACGAATCTCACATTCATATTGACGTGAATGATTTTATAGTATGGTTGCAAGGAATAAAGGATTTGAGATTATATTTTAAACGTTAATGCAACAATATAGTTACAAATTCAGATGGTGTAAACAATCTTCGTAGGCTTTATTCAATTTTTTCAAATCGTCCGATGATATTGTTGAATGTATGGGTTTGTCTATTTTTGCAACACTACCTTTACGGATGTTTTCGCTAGGATCTCCTTTTTTTCCGGTAAAAGCGTAGGTATTATAATCAGTTGAAAATGAAGAAGATAAACCTAGTTTATTTTGAATACTGCTTAATTCTGTAATAGGATTTTGAACTAAGTCTTCATATTTGACGACTTTGACATTTTTGGACTGATCAATATTTGAGTATAGTTTTTCCATTCCATTCAAGCGATCACAATAATAATTAATTGCCATTTCTTCCGTCCATTTTCCATTATAAAATTGATCTGATAGTCTTAATATACTTGAAATAGTGGGTATTGGTTTTCTGATAAGAAATAGAAAATGAATAGGTTGTTGGTTTAGGAATTTAAAGTTGGAAGTAAATTTATTGTGATTTATTTGATCTACCACAAAACTGTAATTCTTAAAAAATGTTTTTTGTGCAATTCTTGATTTCAGCTCAAGTTTATGTAAATCTCTTGTTTGATGATAACTCGCATTATTCTCTCCAGAGCCGACTAATTCAGGATGGTTTACTAAAAGATGCAGCATTAAGGAAGAGCCAGAACGCATGTGGCCAATAATGAAAAGGTACTTTTGCGCTTGAATGCTGCTTACTTTTTTAAGTCCTGAAAAAGATGAAATAATAATAGATTTTAAGGTGGCAGTCAAACTTAATTATTTTGTTGATCAAAGGGTAAATTATATTTTTTTGCATACTTCATACGTTGGACATTGATTCGGTAATATTGATCGATGAGTGCACATCTTCTGCGCCAAAAAACTTTCTCTGCGTGATTTTGGCTTTCTAGTAAATCATCGCTTTTATAGTATTTCTCTTTGACTGGAATAACTACATTTTCAAAAATCGATGTACTGAAATCGAATTCATTCCAGAATTTTTTTCTATTGGAAATCCGCATAATTCCTAAATAAGAATTAAAATGATGCGTATTCAATTGTATGGCTTTTTTATAATAATTTAGTGCTGCTGCGAAATTTTTTCTTACTTCGTAGTGTCTCCCCATCAAATACAAAGTTTTCAAATTATAAGGATTTTTTTCCACAGCAATTTTAATGGATTCATAGGCTTCTTTAGGATTTTCTTTGGTCGTTAAACTCACTCGGTCAGAGATTAAATAATTGCCATGGAAATACTCAATAAGATTGGGTTTAATAATAGCATTGTAGGTGAGGATTTTTTCTTCTTTATTGAGTCTGGGTATTTTGCGATACTGGCAATAACTGTGGTTTCGTAAACCAACATACAGAATTGAACTACATAATAAAAAACATAACAATAAGTTGGCAAAGATAGATTCATTTTTCTCTCCATCATATTGACTAAAAAAGCATCCCATTACTCCTGCCCATAACGACATCATTCTGTAATCCAAATATACGACTCCATAAAATGAAGTTACTACCGCAAATCCAATGGAAAACATGACTGGATAAAATAAAAATGGATTGGTTTTAGCTGATTTTAGATGGATGAATATTGGATAGAAAAGTAAAATTAATGTTATGACTCCACCAACAACTCCAAGTTCAGCAATTGTTTCAAAGAAGAAATTGTGTGCGTGCGTATAAGTCGAAAAACCAAAGTCATTATAGCCATATCGATAGATTTCTACAATCCAATTGCCACTTCCAACGCCTAAGGGAAATGTATCGGAAAATAGCTTCAGAGAATTTCTCCACATATGGAGCCGATCATCTGAAGTGTCTTCAAGTACCGTTCGCATTGGATTGTATAGTCCGAAATATCGACTTGGATTCTCTAATAAAAAATAAGTGATGCATACGAAAGAGATGAGGATTGCTGAGAAACTATAAAGAATGAAAAGCGATTTTTTATTTTTGAAATATCGAAATGCAAAAATGGCTAACAATAAAATCAATCCAATCGAACTCCCGCGACTATTGTAGATAAGAATTAGAAAGATTATGGTAGGAATTAATAGGTAAATGAGTTGTTTATTCCAGGATTTACTTTCAGTTCCCACTAATAAAATAGATAAAAGTAAAAGCATTGTTGAAGAAACTGCATTTCCATTTGCTTTAAATAAGCCTGGGGAAGAAATTATGGTGTCATACGATAGTAAAAATTCTCCTGCTTCATTAAATACCACTAAATAAAAAGACCAAAAAATTAAAATGAGATTGAGTAATATCACACCAATAAATAAACATTTCCAGAAATTGTAGTTAAAATTATTTACATCAAGTGATCGAATATTGATATAAATCGTGAATAGAACAAACCACATGGCACTCTTCTGCCAAACCAATGAGACATTATTCGCCCAAAAAGCAGATAGTAAATTCAATACAAAAAAGAGAAAAAAAGAAATAGTAAAGAGGTCTTTTGGAACTTTTAATTTGCTCGTCACTAAATTTTGTATAAATAAAATCGAGACAATTGATACAATAATTAACTCCTGAAAATAACGCACTTCAGAAAAGTAATGGAATGGAAATAGCGTGGCGCAGCAGATAAACAACAAAGCCAAAGTCCACTCTTGTGGTTGTATAGATTTCGAAATATTAATCGGAAAGAAACTATTTTAGATGCAAAAATAAGGTCCCTAAAGGTACTTAAATTAAATCAGAAGTAGACAAAAAAAGCATCTGGTTATTGATGCTAACCAGATGCTTTGATTTATTATTATACCGGATTGAATGATTTATTTTACCACTAATTTTCTCGTTACAATCGTGTTTTCTATTTCCATTCTTACAAAATAAGTACCGCTCGCTCGGCAGATGATTGACATCCATGTTGATTTGATTATTTCCTTTCGCATAATTTGAAGTTATATAAGCACTTATAGAACGGGGCAAGAAAGCAGCGAATTATTGAAGCCTGTACTTTAAATATAACCTAACAATATACAAG
Organism: uncultured Saprospiraceae bacterium; assembly: GCA_937928575.1. GTDB lineage: Bacteria > Bacteroidota > Bacteroidia > Chitinophagales > Saprospiraceae > CALDGQ01. The sequence goes on from CALFWW010000033.1 coordinate 11,486, forward strand.
CAAAACAATTTATGCAATAATATTTTCCAACTGAGAATCTGGCCTATCAAGCATATTGTATTGCCAACTACTTTTATTAGGCATTCAGCATTTAGCAGTGAGTTAAGATGAAACTGACCAATAATGCGAATTACTTCAATAAATAATATCAAATCACAGAAAACAATAAGTCTGGTAGTTATCTTATGACAAAATATTCGATTTTAAGTCTTAGACAATAATAAAATGAAGCATTTTATTTATCATTGTACTCGTAAATACCTACCAATTTAAAAGCAATGGAAGCACTAGTAAAAGATAGTAATAAGCAGCAAAAAGATTTTTATTGGGTTGATGATCGAGAGCCACATTTTCAGAGACGGAAAGATATTATGGCTGATCACCCAGAGGTCAAAAAGTTATTTGGAACCGATCCAAAACTTAAATATGTGACTGTATTGCTAGTTGTAGCTCAATTGACCATTGCTTATTTTATAGGTCAATTATCTTGGCTTCCTTTTTTATTGGTAACCTATGTAGTAGGAGCGACGATTGGTCAGGCTCTTTTTCTGGCAATACATGAAATTACCCATAACCTAGCATTTAAATCCAAAAAATATAACAATGTATTAGCATTGATCGCAAATTTGCCAATTGTCGTTCCTTTCGCCATCTCATTTAAGATTTATCATGGGATGCATCATTGGGATCAAGGAAAAGACGGCATAGATACAGATATACCAACTGAATTGGAAGCCAATATATTTACAGGGATTTTTGGAAAACTATTCTGGTTTTTTAATCAAATATTGGCTTATGCTTTTCGTCCCGTATTGGTAAAACCGATTAAGCTAGAAAAGTGGCAGATCTATAATATCATTTTTCAGATTGCTGCAATGGCGATTTACCTGCCATTCGTTGGTTGGTCAGGCTTGTTGTTTTTGTTGTTATCCATTTTCTTTGCCGGCAGTATCCATCCTACCGCAGGGCACTTTATTTCGGAGCATTATGTTTTTGAGGAAGGTCAAGAAACTTATTCTTATTACGGACCGCTTAATAAAATCACATTTAATGTAGGGTATCACAATGAACATCATGATTTCCCAGGTATTCCTGGGAGTCGTTTACCAGCTTTGAAAGAGACTGCTCCGGAATATTATGATCAGTTACATAGCTATACTTCGTGGACGGGAGTAATTTTTAAATTTATTTTTAACAGGGAAATTTCATTATTTTCAAGGACTAAAAGAAAATAGTTGTTAAATCATTTAATTTAATCTTCTACAAAAATCGACTTTTTTTATGTTTAATGCTGCTCATTTTGTAGTTATTAATTTCTTGACAACCTTCCACCAAGATAATTAAAATTTATTTTCCAATAGTATTGTTATATGATGAATATCGTTATTGGATGGACCTTTCCTCTGAGTACTGATTGTGTGCCTACTATTTTATTGCGATATTAAAAATTGGCTTGAAAAAAGGATGGGTCAATTAATACTTCCCGAATTTAATCAATAATTTGTAATCATATTGTTGTATATTTAAAAACGATTGCGTTGGCGTATTTTCTTGTTGTTAGAAATTAGCCTCACTATATCCTCGTTTACCTACCAAGAATCTTCAAACTAAATTGAAAATTGATCAAGCAGATATGCATGAAACTGATCAATTATAAATTCCGCTTACAGAAGTTATTCCTACAACTTATTTACCATTTGTTTAAACCTAAAATTCATCTCTTAATATATTAGGATTTTTCTTGATGAAAGGCATAATTATTGTCTTACCATAGTTATCCCATTAAATACAAGCCTTACGTTGAAATTTAATTTATTAATTATCAGCCCTTTAGGACTTTTGAAAGAAGTTCAACCTCATAATTTTATAAATCATGGTTATTCATTTAAGAAACTTTTTGTTGATTTTTTTAGTGGTTTCAAATTTTTCTAATACGTTCGCTTCCTGCGTAGAAAAGGACGATATCGAGAATGCTGAAAAATTTTCAACCCTAGCGTTTAATTTTGCAAACCCATTTTCTTCTTCCTTTTTTATTACCCCTTCAACTCATGCGGAGGGTGACATCAATCAAGTTCCTCTAAACGGATACGTTGATGGTGATCTTTTAAAAAATGATAGTGATGATGAAGGCGATATGCAATCAATTGTCAACGCTTATGATGATTTAGGAAATCCACTAATGTTGAATGGAACCCCTAATGTTTTAGCAAGTGGTGCAAATATCATTGTTTTATCATCCGGCTACTATTATTTTGTTGCAGGTCCAAATATTTCGGGTCAAGAGCAAATCTCATATGAAGTATGTGATGATGCGATACCATCAACGTGTGTAACAGAACAGTTACAAATTCAGGTAATTCCAGATCCTAATCTGAATGGAAATAATAATCCAATCGCACATGATGATACGAATACGGTAGAGCAAGGCGATCAAGTTACCACCAATTTAGTGGTAAATGATTTAGATATTGATAATAATACTTTTAGTTTATTAGGAGTAGATGGTCTAGATAATACAGGAAGTACGCTAATGATAAGTAGTGTTGCTACTACTTGGACGACTGTTTATGACGCAAACGGTTCGCTTGCAGGAATGGCATATTATGATCCTGTGACCGGAGAGCTTTTCTTTGATGCAGATGTAAATTTCACTGGAAAAGTACCTTTCACTTATTCACTTTCTGATGGAATGGGAGGATTGGATATTGGTAGTGCCACGATCTCTGTGGAAATAGCAAATACGATGGATAATGATGTGTACGCCAATGACGATACCTCATTAGGATTCAGTGGTAGCAATCAAAGTAGTAGTTTATTTATAAATGATTATGATCCGGAAGGGAATAATATGACATTGACAGCCGCGCAAGGTAGTACTGGACCGATCACATTGAACGGACCACCGACGACTCTGGGCAGTGGTGGATCTATCACAGTCTTTTCATTCGGTGTATATGATTATACGCCAGCCACTAACTTTGTAGGAACGGAGGTGATATTTTATACGATTTGTGATGATGGATCGCCGCAAGCATGTGAAAGTGCTTCATTATATCTAACAACTTTAGCTACCAATTCTACCGCTGCAAAGGCTGATTTTGCCAACACCTTGTTAAATACACCATATTCTGCAAACGTGTTACTCAACGATGAAGATAAAGAAGGAGATATACAGTCTACAACGATTGCTACTGCTATGCCTGTTTCAGAAGGTACAGTTACGATAATGTCAGATGGGACTTATACATTTACGCCTGCAATGGATTTTGTAGGAGAAACAATTTTTGAATATACCGTTTGTGATGACGGAATTCCACAAGCTTGTCAAACAGAAAAAGTAACGATCGAGATTTTGCCAACACCAACATCAGCTGGTCAAGCACCAATTGCCAATTTTGATAGGAATCAAACCACTCAAATTTTGGAAGCAACTGGTGATATATTGTCTAATGATTTTGACCCTGATGGTTCGGAAATCACTGTTGATAGTATTTTTTATGATTCTACTGGAGATGGAATGCCTGACAGTATTGGTATGGTTGATTCTATATTAATTGTAGGAGGTGTTCATGAAGAAGGATTTGCAGTAGTAAATGCGGGAGAATTGACCATACTATCAGATGGAAGCTATACGTACACACCAAATCCAGCATTTTGGGGTGAAATCTTCATCAACTATGAAATTACGGATGAAAATATGGCTTCTGATGAATCTACATTAGTGATAGAAGTATTACAAAATGATGGAACTAACAGTACATTTGCAAATGATGATGCAGGTGTTACGGATCGTGAAATTCGGTTAATGGGTGACTTACTCAAAAATGATCATGATCCACAATTGCAATCTCAGGGCATCACTTCTATTTTTGTGGATGCTGATGGAGGTGGTGTTGCAGATGATTTTGTCCAATTTGCAAATCCTACATCCGTTTACGGAACTGATACCAGTGGTACGTTGGTAGTTGCGGGAGTGCTCGATATTTTACCAAATGGACTTTATACGTTTGATCCGGCAGTTGATTTTATCGGAAATGTGGTCACTACTTATGAAGTATGCGATCCATCGGTTCCAGCATCTTGTGATCAGGCAACCTTTACGATTACGGTGATTGATGCTCGGAGAGATTACGGAGATGGTCCTTCCATTTATCCGACTGCCTGGCACAGAGGGATTGAAGAATCTACGGGTAACTCAATTCCAAATGGAGCAACAGATGTTTGGTTAGGATTGCAGACCGATTTAGAATCAACACCAGATACCAGCACGATAGCGGATGGTGATTTGTATGATGATGGGATGACTTTTGGATTGAATCCTGGAGATTTTCCAGAAATTATCAATCCGAATACTACTTATAATGTGAATGTTACCGTCAATTCCACTAATCCAACAACTGTCTATTATGGAATGTGGATTGATTATGATACAGATGGTACGTTCGATCAATTCTATAGTGGTTCGCAAATGACAGCAAGTCCAGCCACTGCAGTCGTAACAATTACTACTCCTTCCGATTTGACAGAATCAGACGTAACAGTTCGCTTACGTGTAGATGATGATCCATTGATGGAAGATGATTTTGGGGGAGGCAAAACAAATGGAGAAGTAGAAGATTTTCAAACTTTGGTTTCACTACCTGTTGAATTGACAGCTTTTAATGCTGAAATGGATGGATGTGATGCAATACTAAAATGGACGACTGCATTAGAAAAAGACAGTGATAAATTTGAAATTGAACATAGTATTGACGGATTAGATTTTAAAACAATTGGGACCATTATGGCCACAGGTTCAAGTTCTAATTTGAATGAATATCGTTTTGTAGATTTCAATTCTGAACCAGGATTAAATTATTACAGGTTGAAGCAAATTGATATAAATGATGCGTACCAGTATTCTGATTTAGCTGTTGTTGACAACGTATGTGAGTATCATGTAGACGTAGCAATTTATCCGAATCCAACAGATGGTCAAGTATTTGTAAAATTGACAGAAGTGACAGATGAAAATCTAATTTCTCAAATCATCCTAAATGATGTGTTGGGACGGACTTTACAAGTAATTCCAGTTGATGAAACATCCGGATCTACGATAGGAATCGATTTATCAGATTATGATAAGGGAATGTATTTTTTAAGAATAAAAAGAGGCAAAATGATTTACCGCACTCATAAAGTTATGAAGTGGTAAAAAATTAGAGATATCCGACCCCAAAATTCTTATTGTCGGAAAATGAAAAAGTCAAGTGGCCAAGTATAGGCTCTTGATTTTTTCTATTTTAGGGATCTTCATTTACTTATATTTCTTTCAGTCGCATTAATGGGATGTATCGTTTTGGAGCACGTTCCAATACTTTTTCAAACTGAACGCTAGCCTCCTCCATACGGTTTTGTTTCATCAAAAATTCACCGTACAATTCTGAAGACGGTTTAATAATTTCTGGAGGTCCATACGCGTAGTCTGTAGTTTCTTCTAAAGCGATGGCTTCTTTTAATAATTTTTCTGCGCGTTTCATTCGATTTTCCTTTATTGCTTTCAAAGCTTTGAGTTCAAGTAGCATTACTTTAGCGCGATCTACATGATTTTGTGTAGGTCGATTACGGCTGAAAGATCCGCTACACATTGCAGGACTTCCGACAGCAACTACTTTGGCGACAGATTTTATCTTATCATCGAGTTGATCCAATATAAATTGAAAGTCAGCATCCATCCCATTTCTCAAAGCGTGATTTCCCATCAGGTATAAGTGGGCGCCTGTCATTTGTACCGGTAAGTCCGTGTAGTCTAAAGTGTCCAATATCAATGCTTCATCATAGTCATTGGTCTCAATGCAATACGCACCTCTCATATAAATTAAATGCCCTAACGATTTGTCGGATGGTAATTCGAAAGCATATTGTTGCATTTGAGTGGTTGCTTCTTTAGCTGCTGCGAAATTTCCTTTTTGTAAGTACCCATAATTCATCCACTTAAAAGAGTGGTATCCTAATCTGTCATTATCAAATCCATTCTTTTCCTTTCGTTCAACACTCGCATTAAAAGAGGCGATATTAGAATTAATGACTTCATCCCACATACCCATTGCCACAAATATATGCGAAGGCATGTGTAATGCATGTGTTGCATCTGCTGCGATCTTGGAATACGAATTGGCAGCAAAAAGTGCCTTGGGTGCATTTTCAGGATCATCATAGCTGTGAATCAAATAATGTAGTGCACCAGGATGATTTGGATTTTCGTTGATAATACTTTGTGCAATTTTTGCCCCTTTTTTATAAGTATCAGTATCTCTTTTGCCATCCTTCGAGCCTAACAATGACAACGCGTAAAATGCTGCTACTTCATGGTTAGTTGGGTGTTTTTTGTTAAGTTTTGCCATAAACGCAGCATAGGCTTTATCTCTTTCTATTTTTGTCCCAACTCCATATAGCACACAAATAGCATCGAAAAAGTCTTTCTCAATGTCAGACTTAAATTTTGATCTTTGCACTGATTTTGAGGGTCCCAATTTTGATAAAATAGAAATTGCCTCATCTTTATCTTGCTTTCTCCAAAGTGGATGATTTTCGGTCATTGCTTCCCCCCAATATGCCATTGCACATGTTGAATCAGCCTCTTGTGCGAACTGAAATTTTTCTGCAGCTCTTGAGTATTCAAAATTATGAAGTAGTAAAACACCTTCTTCGAACAGTTTGGTTGCCTCAGAATTTCCAGTGATCTCAAAAGATAGTATTCCTAGTTTTGAAGTGGGAGTAGTTGCTGTTTTTTCAGTTTTAGAACAACTGTAAATAATAATAACTAAAACCAGGAGGAGATTTCTAATTTTCATATACTTACATTTTTAGAATTCTAAATTCATCTAAAAATAATATTGTTTACTGAAATTTTTATCAAGATGCACGAGCTCATCTGCGAGATCAGCGACATCTGCGCGAACCCATGCGCGAACCCAATACGTACTCTTCTGTGGAATCTGTTTCTTCTGCCTAAGAAAATTCAAGATAAAAACGTCCTCCTTTAATGTCCATAAATATCTTTTATGGTAAAAAAATCACGTCCCCCTTTTATATTTCCTTTATACCTGCCGGCCGGCTAAATTTACAAGCTCTTTGTGTTTTGGAACTTATCTCGTTATGTCCAAGTTGTTAAAAAAAAGGGCTCAATCTTGAATAAGATGAAGCCCTTAAAAAAATACGTATGAAAATCTTAATGAAAAGTTGTCTTAGAATATCTTGACGAACTTTTCTGTTATTTGCTCATTACCATTTTGAACAACACCAATGTATTGTCCAACAGGGAAAGTGCTGACATCAACAGCAAAATTTGTATCTATAATGTTATATTCGAATACTTTTTCTCCTAAAATATTGTAGATAAAGAAAACACTTTCTATTTGTGAATCATCTACCTGAATATTAATATTAGAATTTGAAACAGTAGGAGTGATGCGAATTTTAGAACTTGAAGTAACATTTAAATTTCTTAAATCAGAATACTGAATATTATCATTGCGATCAATATTTTTTAATCGGTAATAGTTTTCACCATTTGCCAATAAGTAATGAGTGAAACTATAATTGTTGATTCCTCTTGAGGTAGCTCCACTAACGGTTCCAATTTCTTCGAAGTTAACGGCATCTCTACTATATTCAACGACAAACAAATTATCAGTATCGTCACTTTCTGTTGTCCATTCGATCTTAGCGTTTGAATCTTCTTTTATTACATTAAAAGAAGTAAGCTCCATTGGTAAGGCAGTTGCACAATCAGGGTCACAACTATTCCACGCAGCAGTATAAGTCATTCCTCCTGCCGGAACTGTAATGTTACGATTCGTGAAACCATCTGTAGTAGCAGTACAAGACTCACCACCAACAAATTCTTCTTGAACTAACCAGTTTCCAATCGTAAATTTGAAATCATAAGTGCCTAATTCCAAAGGAATGGTAATTGACCAAGTCCCATCACCATTATCCGACATCTCCGCACAAGCACCACACCAACCATTGAAAGAACCATTTATGGTAACCTTAGATAATAAGTCACTTGCATCTCCAGGATAACAAGTCATATCAACAATAAAAGTGACATCAGCTGTTTCGACAGGGTCTAAACAATTTCCGTCACATGAATTCCACGCAGCCGTATAAGTAGTGCCATCATCCGGTATCGTAATGTTACGATTTGTAAAACCATCAGTTGTTACAGTACATGGATCCCCTTCTGTAAATTCTTCTTGCACTACCCAATTTCCGACTGTGAATTTGAAATCATAATTACCTGGCTGCAAAGCAACCGTGAGTGACCAAGTCCCATCACCATTATCCGTCATCGGCGCACAAGCACCACACCAACCATTGAAAGAACCATTTAAGGTAACACCTGGAGTAAGATCGCCTTCAAAGCACGACATATCAACAGTGAATGTAACATCTACGGGTTGCTCTACAGCAGAACAATCTGCATCACATGAAGACCAACCCGCTGTGTAGGTAGCACCATCTACGACAGTAACGGTTCTATTTGTAAAGCCAAAATTAGTAGTGGTACAAGCATCTCCTTCCGTCAAGTTTTCTTGATCTGCCCATTCGTTAATTTGAAATTTAAATTCGTGGTCGCCATCTGGAAGGTCAAAAGTTCCTGACCAGGTGCCATCACCATTATCAGTTAGTGCCCAACAATTTGCACAAGCCCATCCATCCCAACTTCCACTAACGTAAACATTGTCAAGCGGTTGGTCACCAGTATAGCAACTCATGTCAACGGTGAAAGTGATATTTCCTGCAGTAGCGGCAAAACTAAGCACACAGAAAAGCAGTATTTGAGTAAGTCTTTGAATCATAATATTTATGTTTTATAGTTTTTAACCGAATTTGGTTTGTTAAATTTACTCAAATACAGAATAAAACCTATAATTTGACCCTACATCATTTTGCAGATTTACACATAATTTACTTGCTCATGACTACATCATAGCTATTTTGCGTTATATAATTACCTTTAAATTCAAGTTGCTGCTCAGTCTATCTTGAGTACCGTTTTTCATCTGAAATGAATCTTTGCGTATCCAGTATTTTCGATATACTATTTCATATTT
>CALFWW010000034.1 GCA_937928575.1 uncultured Saprospiraceae bacterium
GGATAGCCTTGAATAAAAAGGTCTACAAAAACACCGGCAAGATGGTCGAGAAATACAATGTGGTCGATATGACATTAGATGCAGGAGGTGGCGAATATCAAGTACAAGATGGATTTGGTTGGACCAATGGTGTATTATTAAAAATGTTAAGTGAAAGTAAAGTGAAACATGAATAAAGTATTAAAACTACAAGCACAACTTAAAAATAAACCATTTGGGAATAAATTATTCTCTTATGCACTAGCAAAATTCGCGCCTTATTTTCTAACAATAAAACCGCAAGTAGTCACTTTGCGTCCTAATTTCATGGAAGCAAGTATGCGAAAGCGAAGGTCTGTTCACAATCATCTCAAGACCGTCCATGCAATCGCCATGTGTAATCTCTGCGAATTCACAGCCGGCATTTTAATGGAAACTTCTATTCCAAAACACCGAAGATGGATACCCGTTTCTATGCAAGTTAAGTACCTAAAAAAAGCAGCTACTGATCTAACGGCTACTTGTGATTTGAGTCATGTGGATTGGGATAAGACCCCAGAAGTAGATTGTTATGTGTCCGTGAAAGATACCAATGGAGTTGAAGTGATGTGTGCTAATATTCAGATGAAGGTGGATGATCGGAAGAAGAAGTGATGGTTGTTTTCTCCAGAAACCTAACAGGTTTGAGCCCAGCTTGAGCCTAGCAAAACCTGTTAGGTTTATCAAGAACTAAAACTCAATGATCGGTGCAAAGATATTTTATAGTTGGATTTTAGAATGAACATTGTCGAAGCAAAATGAAATTTTGCACTTAGGAAAGACGTAGGTACAACCTACGCCTAACGTAAGTATAAAACTTATTAGGTTAACAAAAACAAATAAATCTCAATATTCGTCTATCGTTTGTTGTTTAAAATACGTTTAGCTAAGTATAGTTGGCCAACCAACCAGATAAAATGTATAAAATTCAAAAACTGCTACCCATTATCGTCATCTTTATACTTGCAGGATGTATGACGAGTAGCGATCTCATCAATCCTTTCGACAATGTGATAAACAAATTGCCATATGTTCAACCACCTACATGTGGATTTAGTAACTTCCCTTCAAAATCCAAAAGTGACCCACCTAAGCAAGCGATCCGAAATACATTTGAAGCATCTGGAATTCAATTACAAAATAATGTTCGATATCAAGAAGATGGGATTGATATTTATCTAGATGGTTATAATGAAGCAGCGCGTATCGGTTTTTTATTTGTAGACTACTTTAATTTCGATGATTCATTAAATTATTTGAACAAGCATCAAAAAATCGGGACGGAAGTTTTGTCAGCGCATATCAAAGGATTCGAATATAAAATTGAAGAAGTTGATGAAAGTATAAAGCGGTCCTTCGACCGTTTTTTAAAAGACAAGGACAAAGTAATTCAAAAGAGAATTGATGTAAGCAACAAACTTAAAAAGCCAGATCCTTTCATGTTACAATTGAAAAACTTGTCTCCTCAAAAAGAAAGTGAAGCACTTTTTAATCAATATTTTTTAGAGCAATATTTAATTGAATTAAACGAATATTTCAACACATCACGAACTAGATCACCAATTACCGATGAGATTTTGACTTACATTACTAATCGCAACTTTGAAAACCCAATTGAGAAAAATGCATTGGTCCAGTTGATGGCAGATCATTCGGTTTTTGATCGATTTCCAATTTGTAAAACAGCATTTGAAAAATTAAAATCAATCAAGTCGGATGAAGAATTTATCAATCACTTTTTGACCATGCGTGCATTTCTAGTCTACAATAGTGGAGCTTATCAGTTAAGTTTTTCTGATCATTACAACTTGGTTAAGAGTAATATAATGGAAAATTATCCACTTGATGAATGGTTTGCTCATATTGATCAATTAGATGAGTTGAAAGAAAGTCTTTTAGTGTCTAAAGCTGAAATTGAGCGGCTACTCGAAAGTTCTAAGAAGGGTAAAAAAATGATTGCAGTGATTTCTTCAGAAGACCCCGTTTATAAATTTACACATAAAGAGCGATTACCAATAATACGAAAGTATACCGCTAAACAGGACGACATTTATGACAAATTAGATCAGCTGAGAAGAAACTATAACAATAAAAATGGAATACTTGAGGAAGATCAAGAAATTTATCATAAAGCAGCTGGAATTTTAAAAGAGGAAATGGAAGCTATCTCTATGGAGCAACGTAAAGAAATTGAAAAAATGACCTTACAAAAATTAGATAGAGAGGTGAAAGTTTTTATTGAATGGGCGAACGGTAATAAATCAAGATTTTTGTTTTAGAACAAAACTTTGTCAACACAAGAAGTGATACCCATGCTCCCCGCGAAACCTAGCAGGTTTGAGCCCAGCTTGAGTCTAGTGATACCCATGCTCCCCGCGAAACCTAACAGGTTTGAGCCCAGCTTCAGCATGGCAAAACCTGTTAGGTTTTTCCCACCCATTCAGCTTCCCTTTAACCCAAAAAAATGTTAAAAACCCCTTAAAAATTTTTCCATTTTTTCCCCATTTTATAATTTTGAGCTTGAATAATATTGATTATTAAAGTAATCCTGTTAATTAGATTTTAGTTTTTCAAATGAAAAGTGATGTTTATCTTGAAAGATATAAGCATTTGCAATTCAGACATTCCTTAGGGTATATTGCGTGCTTAGTTTCTTTAGTAATTTTTAGTTTTTATCCAGCATTCGATAATGATTTTGTGAATTGGGACGACCATGAATATATTACAGAAAACCCCATGGTGCTGCATCCTACTTCAGAAAATCTCCATCAATTATCCAAATCAGTTATCTCTTTAAATTATCATCCACTGACGATGGCTAGTTTGTGGTTGAATGCCCGTATTTCAGGCGTTGAATCCGCGTTTCCATTTATTGCGACCAATGTTTTTATTCATTTGCTAAACACTTTATTAGTATTTTTTTTGGTCCGAAAATTAGTGCCGGATAAAATCTCAATTGCGCTTATTACGAGCATTATTTTTGGAATTCACCCAATGCATGTTGAGTCGGTAGCATGGATTTCTGAGAGAAAAGATGTCTTATATGGTTTCTTTTTTATTTTGTCAATGTTGTGTTATATTAAGTATGTCGAAAAAGGTAAATCATCCAGCTATTTATTCGCTTTTCTAGCATTTGTTATTGGTTGTGGAGCGAAAGCGATGACCGTTTCATTGGTGCCCGTTTTATATTTATTGGACATTTACAAAGAAAGAAGTTTAAAAACAGCAAATGTTCATTTTGAAAAAATTCCATTTATTGCAATTGCTTTACTGGTCGGTTTGGTAGCAGTGAATGTGCAAGGTGGAGGAGATTTTTATGGGTATTTAAATCGTACTTCCGATGCGGCTGCGTTGGTGAAAAGTGTTCAATTTCCTTTTTATGAAAAAATGGCTATTGCTTGTTATGGGTTGTTGTTTTATATAGAAAAATTCCTTTTTCCATTTAATCTAGCTCCTTTACACCCGTACTACGCCGCGATGGAGCAATGGTACTTTTTAGGACTGCCATTGTTAGGGGTTCTATTTTTAGGAGGGCTTATATATGGTTATTTAAAATTCCCTAAAATCGCTTTTGGATTGGCATTTTACTTAGCGACTATTGTGATGGTTTTGCAATTGATTCCAGTAGGTTCTGCGATTGTCTCAGAGCGATATGCTTATTTGCCTTACATTGGTTTGGGGATGACCTTTGCATTTTGTTTTGAGAAATTATTGAACAAGATTCCAGCTGGTATGAGGTGGTTGCCTATTGTGTTAATGTCTATTTATTTCAGTTGGCTGACACGTGCGCAGGTGGATATTTGGCAGAGTACCAATACCTTGTTTACAAGAGCAGTAGAAGTGTATCCTGAAAACCCACAAGCGCGTGAATTTCTGGCCACTGGATATTGGCTGGAAGGAAATTTGGATAATGCGATTCAACATTTAGAGTATGCAATCAACGAATTGAAATTTCACAGTACAGATACTTATGGTCAATTGGGACTTTGTTGGGATAATAAAAATGATATTGAAAAAGCGAATTACTTTTATTCTAAAGCGATTGAATTGGATCCTAAAAATTTCGCCTCAAGATTTAATCGGGCATTATTGCTATTAAATGAAGATCCTGAACAAGCACTTGCTGATTTAAAATACTGTGAAGCATCCAAAAATATGGACATCACAATACAACTTCCAGAATTGAAAGCAACTTGTTATGGTTTGTTGGGTAGGTACGAACAATCCATTGAGCAATTCAATAAAGCCATTCTTATTTCGAGAGATCAATCAGTAATGTATTTCAATCGTGGGGTTACTTATGAAAAAATGGGGTTGCATGAAAAAGCCTTGTTGGATTATCAGAAAACAATTCAATTAGACCCTTCTCATAAATTGGCGAATCAGCGAATAGAACTATTGACAGTGTTGAATAACAATAAAGGTACTTGATTCATTTAAACTTGAGAAATGTTGTTTTTCAAATAATTAAATGGAAATTTATACATCTTTCCACTAAAACTATTCAACAGCAGACAGTTTGTGGTTTTATTCGATCTAGCTAAACAATTTGATAAATCCTTTAACTAATTTTCATGGATTGTAAATCAAAATTCAAAAAATCATGAGCTTCTTAAAAAAACTGTTTGGAGATAAAGGTCCGGAAGATATTACAAATGATGAAATCCAAGAGGCTGGCGCATGCCCAAATTGTTGGGGACACAGTGAATATGGCAATAATTATATCGAGTACGTAAAAGATCAAACGAAATCAAACGTTAATAAAGATCAATTAAATCAAAAAGCTTTTATCGCTCAATTTGTTGAAACCAATGTTACTGGTATTCGACTGAAAAAAGATGGCGATCAGCAGTTTTGTCCTTCTTGCAAAACCAAGTACAAAATAGTTTCTAGTAAATTAAATTAATATTTTAGATTGGTTATTAAATCCAAAGATGTCTTTGAGCTTGTTCTTGAAGGCATCTTTTTATGTTATACTTATTATAGGTTCTATTTTAGTGAAATGGCATCTATTATTTGACTTTAGAAACGGATGATCAATTTTATGTTGAAAGATTTGTAAAAATAGCAATCGATAGATCTCAGACTTTTACATTCATCTGCTTCGCCCAAATATTTAACAACATACCTGTAATTATCAATATGATTCCTGAAAAGGCAAATAACGTATAAGTTTCTCCAAAGAAGAAAAAGCCAAGAATTAGAGCATACACCAACTCCATATATTTAAACGGCGCCAAGAGACTGGTCTGTTCCAATTGAAAAGCACGGGTCATAAATACTTGACCAATCAATCCAAAGATTCCCATTCCAATGACAGAGGTCCATTCGTCAGGGTAAGGAATACGCCAATTGCTGCAAAAAAATAGACTTACAAATATACAAGTCAACATGAAATAATTAATGATGGTCAGATAATGTTCTCGTTTGCCTAAATAACTCAACAATATATACACAATTCCGACAAAAAACGCAGAGGTCAATACTAATATCAGACTGAAATAATCAATGCGGATATCAAAACCTTTCAAAACGATAACGCCAGCAAAGGCAACGACGAAACTAATCCATTGCCAAAAATTGACTTTCTCTTTTAATAAAAAGTAAGCCATGATGACTCCAAATATTGGGCCTATATAACGGATTGAAATAGCTGATCCAAGTGGTATTCGTTTCAAAACCATGAAAAAAGTAACGAGAGAAATTAACCCAACAATTGCTCGCAGTATCAAAAGTTTCGGATTGTTTCCACGGATTGAAATTTTATTTTTCAACATATAGGGAAGTATGAATACAGTAGACCCAAGCGTTCGGAAAAAAACAACTTGCATTGAAGGTAAGTTGCTCAAATCTTTCACCATCGTATTCATGACAGCGAAGGAAAGCGTAGCGATTAACATGAAGCAAACACCTTTTGTAATCATATGCGAATCTAACAAATCGATACTAAAAACGTTAGCCAATTGAGGGATACATTTTATCAATAATTCAATAAAAGATTAGTAATTTGTCTGATACCACTTTTTAATCACATTTATTCTATCTTTAATAAAACTACCTGAGAACAAAAATATCGCTTTGAAAAAACACTTATTATCTGTG
>CALFWW010000035.1 GCA_937928575.1 uncultured Saprospiraceae bacterium
ATATCTTCGTTAGAAAGCCCTGTCTGCTTGGCGCAGTCAGGCAGGCTCGCCGTAACTAAGGCTATGTCTACGTTTTCTGCCTCGATCTCGAAAAATTTTCCTTCCAAATATATCCGCACTTTTAGACTACAATTTGTATAAAAAGAAACTTAGGTAAAACATGATTTAAATTTTATCTTTAGTTTTATCAATAACTAAACAGTAATGAAATGAAACTTCTCGAAGGAAAAACAGCATTAATAACAGGTGGGACTAGAGGAATTGGTGAAGCGATTTGCAAAAAATTTGCGGAGCATGGTGCCAATATTGCTTTCACTTATCGCTCAAGTGTTGATAAGGCAAAAGAAGTCGAAGCGGCTTTGGAGGCGATGGGTGTCAAAGCAAAAGGATATCAGAGTGATGCCAGTTCATTTGAAGGCACAAAGGAGTTGGTAGATAAGGTCTTGGCTGATTTCGAAAAAGTCGATACCTTGATTAATAATGCTGGAATCACAAGAGACACCTTATTATTAAGAATGTCGGAGGAGCATTGGGATGATGTGATGGTCAACAATTTGAAATCAGTTTTCAACATGACCAAACACTTGATGCGCCACATGATGAAAAACCGTTCAGGTTCTATTATTAATATGTCTTCCGTTGTTGGCGAATTTGGAAATGCAGGTCAAGCAAACTATGCAGCCTCGAAAGCAGGTATTATAGGTTTCACAAAATCGATTGCAAAGGAAGTGGGTTCGAGAGGAATCCGTTGCAATGCGATAGCGCCAGGATTTATTGCAACTGAAATGACGGATGAGTTGGATGAAAAAACGCGTGATGCATTTTTGGCAAACATTCCATTGAAGCGATGGGGGAAAGCGGATGAAGTGGCGGAGTTGGCCTTGTTTCTTGCTTCTGATTTGTCAACATATGTTTCTGGTCAGAGTATTAGTGTATGTGGTGCTTTGAATTGTTAGAAAAAATGTTGAATAGAAAATAGCCGTATTGAATTACTTTCAATACGGCTATTGTTTTATTTGAAAAAGCATTTAATGCAATTCAACAACTTGCCCTTCATCTTCAGCAGTGATTTCAACTAATTTCTTCATGGTGCCGAAATCCTTTGACCCCAACAGACTTTATGTAGAAATAAATCAAGGGACCAATTCCCAAAATAAATGGAATCAAATAATAGTTGATTTTTGTGTTTCTAAAAGTGTCGTACCATCCCAGAAAACCGATTGTATAGGTAGTCTGATGATAGCAAGTGATCAGCAACAAAATCGCCAATAAGAGACTGGAGATGTCTTTTTTGGTTCTTGATTTATGCAATAATAACCCAACCAAAACTAAACCTTGCAAGACCAAGATGAGGAGTGGGGTAGAGTAGATATTGAAGTTTGGAAACATTGGGTTAAAAGTAAAGTTTTATTATGAATATTTGAAGGTTGTATTTTCAAGAATAGGATTGCTAAAATAATCTTCTCCAATATTAGTATGGAACTTGAACCATTGAAGAAGCTTTGTATGGTATGATGGGTTGGTTGTTTCATAAAGAATAAAAATTAAATTTACTTTTTGGGAATTTTTTTGAAATCACTTCGGTTATGTGTTTTATCAATGCAACACTTGGTATTTGTGTTGGTTTTGATGCACGACTTAATGTTGCTATCACCTTAATATAACAAAGTAAAGCCCTAATTAAAAGGTACTTGTTTTAAGTACACAATTAAGTTTTCATTATTAAGAGTAGGTGCGGTAGGTCCGTCGATCTACAGTGGGTAGGGCAATGTCATGGAAATAAGAATTTTGGACAGTTAAAATTTAGAGTAATCCAAAATTTATCAGAGTAATTTAAAATAACCTCTTGTCATTCTGAGTGAAATTCCGAGTGAAGCTCGGGATGGAATCGAAGAATGAAGTAACTTCTCTGATGTGATGTACATCCCAGATGAGGTGTTGGATGTGCCACAAGCGAAGCTATCATTCAAAGTGGTGAAAGCATATTCTAACAAAGAAATGACGGATAAGTGTTTGCACTTGTTACAGTCTGGAATGGCATTGAAAGCAGAGACAATCAATGAGGTGATCTCTATTTTAGTGGATGAGCTTTCTTACCAATTCACAGGTGAGGAAAACATCAAAAATAAGGAAGCGATTGTCATCCTAGCGGATACCTATAATGTTTTGCCAACGGATACAATGGCGTTTTTCCGTTACATCATTTACAAAGCGACAGGGGAATCATTGTTGATTAAAAATGATGAAGTGATAAAAGCGATCAAGACTTCTGGGTACAATCCTGCAGTTCAATTTGAGCGTTTCGGATTGGAGAAAATGGCGGAAATTTTCAACCGTTTCAAGCCATTGTTCTTGGCGTTCAAACCAAAGTGTGCGAAGACCATTAATAAAATTTCGAAATTGTCGAAAACACATCACCAACCAATGGTCGTGAATCCATTGAATTTTGTTACCAGTGTTTTCTTGACGGATGAGGAAAAGCATTGGTTGGATAATGCGATGCCGTTTGCATTGTTCAAGGCAATGTCCGCTTGCCATACTCGTTTGAATGGTCAGTATGCCTTCGCTTACCGTGTTCGTAATGGTAAGTCTTTTGTTAAAACCAACAAAGTATCTGGTGTGGTTTGGCCAAACTATGACTACTTATATGCGTATATGAAGGAGCGTTTTGATCTTTCAGGAAAGCAGTTTTTCTTACCACAAGATGTGGAATATGCATTGCCAACTTCTGAAAAGATGTATGTTGGAAATATTCCAACCGGTACTAAGTTTTTTGGTAAATCATTGGCCGTTGGTGTTTATTGGGAAGACCATTGGGGTGCAAGCGATTTAGATTTGTCTGGTTTAAATATCGGTGGTAAAATCGGGTGGAACGCTAATTACAAGCAAGGGAAAGGTGCGCTAATGTATTCAGGTGACATCACGAGTGCGCCAGGTGGTGCTGTTGAATATTTGTATGCTCAGCATGGATTGTCTGAACCAACGTTGGTGAAGAACAATGTGTATTCAGGACATAAAAATTGTGAATACAAAATTATTGTAGGAAAAGGAGATCATGTTGATTACAAGTATATGATGAATCCTAACAATTTGTTTGTAGAAGCAAAATGTCAGTCTGTGCAGCAGCAAACGATCTTAGGCATCCTGATACCTGAATCGGATCAACAATGTTTTGTGATCTTGAATTTTGGTGCTGGACAGGCCAAAGTATCTGGTAATTCAAAGGTTGATCATCTGGCAACAATTGCATTATACCAGCAATGGAGCAATCCAGTTACTTTCCGTGAGTTGATCACAGAATTAGGAGGAACCATCGTATCTAACATTGAAGATGCGGATTATGATTTCTCTTTGGATCAATTGCAGAAAGATAGCTTTATGCGTGTTTTTGTATAAAGTTTAAAGAAACATACTGAGTTTTTTATTTCTGAAAATTCAGGAAGATGGAACTTGGTATGTTTAATTTTAGGTACAAATTCAAGCTATGGAGGAATCACTAGTTGATTGGTAGATTACCTTTGATTAAAAGTAGAAAAAGAGGTTAATGATAAATTGAAGATATATTTAAAATGCCTAGACGAAAAAATAAATTCCCCACCTGTCCATCTTGTCATTCACCTCGGTATAAAACAGAATTGGAACAAGTCATGAATTCCATGACTGCAGTTGACCGCAAAGCTTATCCTAATATTAAGACCAGCAAGGAAGAAAGTTATACTAGTTTTATTGATGCTAATTTTGATTGGGCTTGCGATCCTTGTTTAATTGGTAAGAGAGCAATCCTTGCCAACCCAAATTCACAAACCTATTGTTGGAATCCTCATTATGCCTATTTTGATACCACTATTGAATGTCACAAATGTAACAATAAATTCACATTTTCAAAAGAAGAAAAGAAGTATTGGTATGAAAATCTGAAGTTCTGGATTGAATCGGTTCCTATAAATTGTGTCGATTGTCGAAAAGCAACCAGAAAGTTGAAAAAAGAAAACAAGATACTTTCTGATATAATAATGAAAGAAGAAGCGAAATTAACCATCGAAGAATTGAAAAATATAATTGACATTTATGCAACGTGGGGAAAAACGGAACGGTCGAAATATTTCAATTCTGTTTTGAAAAGAAAATTGAAGTAAAATTTACTTCTGCTTTCCAGCAATACGCTTACGAATCCGACTCAAAAATGAGAAGGATTTGTAATTTGAACTCCTTCCAATCGCCATTGAATATATTTTGGTGAATTTCCCCGTACGATGATGTCATTTCCACCATCTTGAGTATTGGTAACGCCAGTAAAATTTGACATGATTCTGGATGGGTCATTGAATCCACCAGTATATCGATTGGTTTCTTCAGGTGAAATAGATCGCGCTCCAATGATGGCCATATCATTGAGAGCAGCTCCTTTTTCTTGATTGGCAAGGATAACAATTTCCTCCATCTGAACAATCGATTCTGTTAATTCAATATTTAAAACATTTTCCCTGTCAGAGTTGATGACGATATTGGAGAGCGTCCGAGGTTCATATCCTAAGTATGAAACTTAAAACGCTGCTCGTCCTAAAGCCACTTGATCAAATCGAAATTTCCCATTTTCATCCGTTGTTGTCCCGATAATTGGATTTGTGCCGAGCCAAATTATTTCTGCACCGATCAATGGAATTTTATTATCGGCATCAATGATGGTGCCTCGCACAGTTTACATTGGTTGCTGAGCAAAACTTGCAGTTATCCACATATTTAACAATATTATTGTGGAAATTAGTGTTTTAAATTTTCTTGTTTTCATCTTGATCTAATTTGAATTAATGAATGATTTCGATATCTCAAAATTAGGATTAGATGAAAACCTGTGCATTGACTTAAGTTAATAAGTGTCGACATTTACTATCTTGTTATTCAATAAAAACAGTTTGATATGTGTCGTTTTATCTTTTTCGTTTCATTTAGCCTGTTGTCGTTAAGTAGTTGTGCAACTAAAAAAAATACCTTGGTTGAAACTACTTTACAATTAGAATCAGGAAAATTTGAACACTTTCGGATAGAGGTGGAAAATAAATTAGCTGCATTCGGGTTTAGAGAGAATGAAATAATAAAAGATGTAGCAGCAGATAAATTGACGATTAAATCTAAAATTAATCTCAAAGATTTGGATACCTATACACCGATTATGAATCCGAGTAATTTAGATTTTTGGCTTGCGTACCGAATTGATGATGATGAATTTCGTACAGTTGATTTTAGTAGTATTGATATTGAGGGCTTTAGATTGACCATACCGAATGCTTATCAAGTGTATCCAATTTCAGTATTCGGAGTTTGTGAAGATGAATCAATGTTGGATAATATAACATTAAAATTACAAAAAGGCGTAAAGGGATTGCCAAAATCAAAATGGATTTGGTCAAAAAATAAAACGGATGCACATAAAAGGGTTTTCTTTTTATATCTGGTGAAAACCAATGGTGAAGATGATGCGCCATTAACGGAAGAAAATATTTCGCAATCAAATATTTCTAACAATGAATATACAGGTGAGCCAATGGTTAATATCGCATTTGATCACAGAGGTGCTAAGATATGGGCAGACATGACGACGAAAGCTGCTCAAGATAATAACAGATGTATTGCTATGGTCTACAATGATCGGGTTTGGTCTTGCCCTAGAGTGAATGAACCCATTTACAGTGGTCGATCTGCATTGGTTGGTGATTTCAAAGAAGAACAAGCACTAGAAATTTCTAACAGTTTAAATGTAAAGCGTTATAAGTATAAATTTAAGGTACTTAGTCAGACTGTAAAAGAATTGTAAGCGAGGATTTAAAATTTGTTGTATTCAAAATCAATCGAGAGATTTCTATAACTTCTGAATTTTTAACCAGCTACCTATCTTTTTTATATACCATAAAGCTCTCGAATAGCCCATTCTATCTATTTTGAGGAGCATGAAAAATTGAGTAATTTTAAGTAAATAAAAATAACAGTTATGCGTCCAATTTTGTTCTTGTTCCTTTTCACTTTTAGTATCAGTGCTTGTAAATCCAGCAAGAAAAATTTTGCAACCAAAGAAAGTTTGCAACCTATGAAAATGGATTTATTGCAAAAAGCAAGTTACGAGGAATGTGATTGCAACGCTTCCATTAATTATGCACCGGATCCTAAATATCCAGACCATTCACCGATGAAATATCTTCGAATGAATTTTCATATTATGAACTCGGAAGATGGTACTCAGAATATGAGTGAAAAACGTGGCAACTGGTATATCAATGAATTAATGAAACAGTGCAATGCCAGATGGAGTGATAATGTGAAAATGAATCTGCCAGTTGGTAACAATACTCCTGCATTGCCGATTAATATCACAGTTGTAAAAACAGGAAAGACGGGTGCTGCCAATGATGATGGTATTTATTATCATTACGATGATGATTTGTACTATTTTATTTCTAGTGGTAAACAAAAAAATAATTATAGTAAAGCGGTCATAGACAAGTATGCCATCAATGAGGACTTTGTTTTGAATGCTTTTATTCTGGTGACACATCCTGATAGTTTGAAATCGAAAACTTATAAAGTTCATGATGCTGGAATTGCATTAGGAAACTCATTGAAGGTGGCAGGATTTCATGAAAAGAAAAGAGAACCCTATCAGGTAAAAGGTATTTTCAATCATGAAGTTGGGCATTGTTTAGGATTACGTCATACTTGGGCCGGCAATGATGGTTGCGATGATACCCCCAACCATCCCAATTGTTGGAATAATAAAAGTGGGGGAGAATGCAGAAAGGGTGCTTCTAACAATATGATGGATTACAACAATTCACAAAAATCATTGACGCCTTGCCAAATTGGTCGGATGCACAAAAATTTTGCAAAAGAAGGTGCACGACAACGAAAATTGTTGGTTGCCAATTGGTGTAAACTAAATCCTGAACGACATATTTTTATTAGAGACAATGTACATTGGAAAGGAGCCAAGGATTTGGAAGGTCACCTCACTATCCGTTCAGGTGGTAGTTTAACAATAAGTTGCCGAACGTCTCTTCCGAAAAATGGAAAAATCACGGTCGAGCCAGGAGGTAAATTGATTTTAGATGGATGTCGTTTACACAATGCTTGTGGTGATAAGTGGAAAGGAATTGAAATCTTAAAGAAAGGAAATAGAACCGGAGAAGTTTTTTATATAGGAGAAGCTTCCATCGAAGACACCCCTAACTTTTAAAACAAATTGAAAATTAAAAATGTAAAATTATAAATAGATCGTTATTGCGTATCCAAACGTCCAAACGATCAATTTATATTTTATAATTTTCAATTTTAAATTATAGTATGGTATTAAAAAAGCAAAGCTTTTTAATACCATACGATAACATCATCTGCACTTTTTCGAGCCAAATCAGGAACCATCGCTTCTTTTGTTGGATACCCAACTGGTAAAAGTAAAAACGGTTTCTCATTGGCAGGACGTTCCAGAATATTTTGAAGGAAATTCATCGGACTCGGTGTATGTGTCAATGTCACCAAACCAGCATTGTGAATGGCGCTAATCAGAAAGCCGGCAGCAATTCCAACCGATTCCATGACGTAATAGTTTTTCTTCTTTTGGTCGCCTTCTACATCGTAAGTTTTTTTAAACATAATGATTAGCCAAGGAGCGATTTCCAGAAATTCTTTGTGCCAATCTGTTCCGATAGGAGCCAGGTCGTCCAGCCATTCTTGCGACATACGACCATGGTAACTTTTATATTCTTCCTCTTCTGCAGCTGCTTTTATTTTTTTCTGAAGAGCTTTGTTGGAAATTGCACAGAAAGTCCAAGGTTGTTTGTGTGCACCACTTGGAGCAGAGGAAGCGGTCATGATGATATTTTGAATCACTTCTTTCGGAACCATCTGATCAGAGAAATCTCTTACCGACCGCCGTTGATCCAGCAATTCATAATAATCTGAACTTCTTTGAAGAATTTCATTTTCTGGGTACGTTTTTGGAATATGTTTGATAAAAGGATGTTCGCTCATAATTGCTGATATTCGTTCTCTTTAATTAAAATTACCTAATACAAATTGTAGTCTATAATTACGGTTCTCTTTGAGAAAAATTTCCCGATATCTTCGTTAGAAAGCCCTGTCTGCTTGGCGCAGTCAGGCAGGCTCGCCGTAACTAAGGCTATGTCTACGTTTTCTGCCTTGATCTCGAAAAATTTTCCTTACAAATATATCCGCACTTTTAGACTACAATTTGTATAACTCGGATAGGCCCTTCCTTTAAAAAAGGAAGGGGAGCACGTGAAGAGCACGTGAAGAAAACGTAAATATAATGTTTGGATTTTAATGTTTTAGCTCCGCATCCT
>CALFWW010000036.1 GCA_937928575.1 uncultured Saprospiraceae bacterium
AGATCAAGGCAGAAAACGTAGACATAGCCTTAGTTACGGCGAGCCTGCCTGACTGCGCCAAGCAGACAGGGCTTTCTAACGAAGATATCGGGAAATTTTTCTCAAAGATAACCGTAATTATAGACTACAATTTGTATTAGAACTGACGCGAGCGAAGCGAGAAATTCGAATTATAAAATATAATCTAATTATAAAAATATAAATTGAAAATTATAAATTAGACGAGTACCCGTGTGCTCGCGTGTGCATGCACATTGGGCGTCATATTTTTAATTTTAAATTTTTAATTATTTAAGAATTTTTAATTTTGCGAGCAGCGCAGCCAACGCTTCCTCCTCCACCTTATGCTTCCCCTTAAAAGGCAAGTACTTCATTTTCAATCCACGTTCTTCAATAAAGTTTTTCTGCGCGATAATATAAGCTTCATTTAGAAATTGGTCTTCATCACCGTAGGCAAAAATCATTTCTTTTTGATTCAAATATTTTAATTGTGGACTGTAATCTAGGTCTTCGGGAAACAATCCTGCCCACATTACCAGGGTGTCAAATTGCGGTAGTTTTCTCATGATCCATCTCACTTGTGTCGCACATCCTTGAGAAAATCCTAACAATATAATTTGGGCATTCGGTAGCTGCACTCGATATTCATCATACAATCCACCTATCATGTTGGTGTAGTCATCAATCTCATCCAAACGATCCTTACTCGTCATCCAAGACGCTGCAATTCTTCCTGAAAATCCTTTCCAATAAAAACGGGACAAACCTTCCGGTGCCAAGACAAAATGCTCATCCGAATCTAAAATCGAAAAGTCTTTTATAAAATCAGATGCCAACTGACCATAACCATGGCAAATGATCCAAAAATATTTTGTGGATGAAGATGGGGTACCGGTCGTGTAATAATGTGCTTTCTTTTTTACTGTGAAGCTGTGATGTTGAATGGCTTCTTGATTTTGGTGGAAATCAGTGATTGATTTTTTCATTTTTTATTGTTAGGTATCAATAAGTCAGTAATCAGTTATCAGAATTTGATCTGCTGATAGCTCATCTATTCATTAAGGATATCTGATTTTTTACATACGGAATTGCTGACCACAAATAGCTAATCCTTTTTTCAGTGCATTCGGTCTCCCCGAATCTCTAAATTCTCTAACACTTCTCTTTCGTAATCCAAAAATTCTTGCCAACGAGCGAGCACCTTTTTTTCTTCTCCATAATGCTTGGCGAGGTCGATAAATAAACGGTAGTGGCCTGCTTCGGAGATCATGAGTTTGTGATAAAATTCTTTGAGGTCGTCATCACTGATGTGTAAAGATAGGAGTCTAAAACGTTCGCAACTTCGAGCTTCAATAAGAGCTGAGAATAGCAACCGCTCAACAATTTGATCTTCCCTCGAACCACCTTTCTGAACGAAGTCCATCAATTTATTGACGTAAATATCTTTACGTTGTGGCCCAAGTTGTAAATCTCGTTTTTTGAGTTCCGCTAATACCATTCTAAAATGTCCCCACTCTTCAGTTACAATGGGTGCTAATTCATCTACCATCAGCTCTGCTTCTGGATATCTTGTAATTAGAGAGATACAAGTTGTCGCAGCTTTTTGTTCGCAATAGGCGTGGTCGGTTAAAATTTCACCGAGCTCTTTTTCTGCTAAGTTGACCCATCTCGGATCAGTTGGTAATTTGAGTCCTAACATGATTAGTTTTTCGAATTAATACAATTCAATTGTTTGATCAAGAAATCCATTTCATAAATATCATAATCCTCATAACCGGTACTCCACACTACTCTTACTTTATCTACTTCAGATTTTGACAAAGCCTTTTCATCTTTATTGGTGATGATATATTGTCCATTATAAACGGTAGATTTATTAACAGGATCCACGACACCTATATCTGTCTTTTTATTTAACAATCGAATCGCCGAACCATCCAATAACTTAACAGTAAGTACACTTCCCTTATCAATGATTCCAAATTCTTGTTGCGCCAAATCTGATGCAATCCTAAACTTCAAATTTAGAATTTTGATACCACCTGTTTGCGAAGATATATTTCCGATACAAGTCAAATAATCTCTACCTTTCAAGACTGCTCTTAAGTTTTCACTAGTATGTGTAAAGAAAGTTTCTTTTGCCACCTCTCTTATTTTCTTTCCTGTGAATTCATCCACACCATCGTGTGCCAATTTTGATTTGGTCATTTTAGGATTTAAAAAAGCATCTTCAGAAGGATTGTATCTGGCTAGCTTTTTTGTCGGTTTTTGTCTGGTATAATTTAAGATTGTTGATTGTTGATTAGGTGCGTTATAAAGAGCAGATTCTGTGGATACATTTTCGACTGGTCTTGAAGGACTAGTCGAAGGTATATTTGTAGATGAAATGTTAGGTGTTGATTTTGTAGTCTCAGCAATTGAAGGTTTTTTGATTCCCATTGCTCCTTCAAGCAATAAAAGTGCTTGTACTTGATCCGTACCTCTCTTCATGTTTAAGCCATCTGCCATCCTTGCATATTTCACCACATTTTTTCTTGTCTTTTTTGCTTTTTTCAATTTGGAATTTGAAATAGATAAATTCGTTTGAAGGGATTCAATTTGACGATCTGATACATTTTCAGTGTTCATCGCAATTTGGAGTTGTTTTTTCAATTTGTCTCGATTGTTTGTCAGTTGCTTTTCGAGATATTCTGCTTGAGAGACTTTTTGCTGACTGACCTTTTGTACCTTTTGTATTCGTGGACCGATGCCAGCAATCGCAGGAGATGGAACTTTTGATTTCTTTACTTTTCCAGTCTTCGTTTTTTTAGGCTTTGATGCATTTGCAACTTTTGCGGCCTTTGACCTTTTTTTATTCGATGGAGACTTTTTGGACTTTCTACCAACGACTTGTGGTTCTGGAGCTGGAGAAGGCACAGGTTTGTTGGCTGCATTTGCCAAACGTTTCAAAAGCTCAGAGTCTAGCGGATCATTTTCATCAAAATATTTCCAAGAACCATCACTATAAACTATAATTCGGTCCCCATTTTCATTTTCAATAACTCGTTGCGCATTTGCATCGAAAATGCAACCAAAAAAGCATATCAACATTAAAATGAAAAAATTTCTAACTTGCATAATATTAGATAATTTTAGTATCTGAAAAAGTTCTATTAAGAGAACGCTTAAGAGGCTGTAAAAGTACATATTTGATATCAATCAATTTGCTAATTTTTGCCCTCAAAACTAGCTTTCTCCCTTTAACTTATGACCAAATCTCTTTTTATACGTCTTTATTGTGATGTTATGACACGCTAAAATTCCAAAAACTCACCATTTATTAAATGATCTTCCTTTTCGACATTGGCTTTTTACCTATTAGATTTCTGGATTTACTGGATATTGGTATCGTAGGCTATTTGATGTTTTTGGTCTATAAACTACTTAGAGGAAGTGTCGCTTTCAATATTTTTATAGGGGTTGTTTTACTATATTTCATTTACTGGCTGGTTGGAATTTCTGATATGAATCTGTTGCATCAAGTTTTGGGGCAATTTGTGAGTGTTGGTTTTATCATTTTAATTATCATATTCCAGCCTGAAATCAGAAGATTTTTGTTGCTCCTTGGAGATACGACTATCAAACAACGATCTAATTTTTTTAGCAAATTACTACACAGAAACGAAGAGGATGAAGGTAGTAATCAAGCACAAATTGTTGCCATAAAAACAGCTATGGTAAAATTGGCTAAAGAAAAGACAGGTGCCCTCATTGTCATTACTCAAAATCCTAATTTAGGGAGCTTGGTAAATTCTGGGACCAGGATGGATGCTATATTGACAGAACCATTGTTATTAACAATTTTCAACAAAGAGACGCCGCTGCATGATGGCGCTGTCGTTATTTACAACCATAAAATCTTGTCCGCAAGTTGTGTGTTACCAGTATCAGATAATCCAAATTTGCCACGACGTGCCGGATTGCGTCATCGCGCCGCAGTGGGAATCACCGAAAATTCAGATGTGGCTTCATTCGTCGTATCAGAGGAAACTGGAAAGATATCCTATGCACATCAAGGAAAGTTGATTCAAAATATTAGCCCCGAAGAATTAGAAAGATTATTAACGCTTCATTATAAATAGTTGTAATTTTGTAACATGAAACATGCAGGACATATCACCCCAAATTTCATCGCATCCACAACAATTGAACAAGTTGCTGAAATTGATATTTCTTCCAACACCCATCTCCATATTCATCAGTTACTTTCTAGTTGTTTCTCGGGTTACCCAAAAAACAGAAGTTACTTTAAGCAATTACCTCATTTTAGGTTGTTGGTTAAAAATGAAGACAAACTAATCGGACATGTTGCGATCGATCATCGATTGGTGAGTATCGACACGGATGTTTTCAGAATTTTTGGTTTAGCAGATCTTTGTGTCAATGAAGCATTCCAATCTAAAAACATCGCTACCCGCATGTTGAATCATTTAGACGATTTGGCAAAAAAATCGGGTATCGACTACATCCTATTATTTACAAATCAGCAGTCATTTTATGAGAAAAATGGATTTTCAAGTGTAGACAATGTCTGTCGTTGGGTCTTCATTAATGATGATCGTACATTAGGCGTTTCTCAAAGAAAATTAGGCAAGACCATCATGATCAAATCTTATTCTGATAAAAAATGGAGCAACGGATTGCTCGATCTAATGGGACATATTTTTTAAACTGCAATTTCTGTAATACAGCTCCTTTTTATTTTCAAATAAGCACTACTATTTGCAAGTCGAGTTCCAAAAAATGGACATAGATTTAAGAGACCAAAAAAGTACCACATTCTTTTTCCTCTTTTAAGCAAAATTCTCTTTACTTTTAGCAACTTTACAATTCAATTTTAAAGAATAAGAAACCATGCAAAAAGTTCAAAATTATCTTGCGGCTAATAAGAAAAGACAACTAGACGAATTAATTGAATTCCTAAAAATCCCTTCTGTTAGTGCAGATCCAAAATATAAAAAAGACGTCGAAAAAACTGCGAAGTTTGTCGCACAGAAATTGAAAGATGCTGGTGCAGACAAGGTAAAAGTTTACCCAACAAAAGGACACTCGATTGTCTATGGTGAAAAAATAGTCGACAAAAAAGCACCGACTATTTTGGTGTATGGACATTATGATGTACAACCTGCAGATCCTTTAGAGCTGTGGACTTCTCCCCCATTCGAACCTGTAATCAAGAAAAAAAGAATCTATGCGCGTGGAGCTTGTGATGATAAAGGGCAAGTCTACATGCACATTAAAGCATTTGAAGGAATGTTGAGTCAAGGAGAATTACCTTGCAATGTCAAATTCATGATAGAAGGTGAAGAAGAAGTTGGATCAGTCCATCTTAGTGCTTTTTGCAAAAAGTATAAAAAGATGTTGGCAAATGATGTGATACTCATTTCAGATACGTCTATCATCGACAATAAAACACCTTCTATAACAACAGGATTACGTGGATTGAGTTATGTTGAAGTGGAAGTGACTGGTCCCAATAGAGATTTACATTCGGGAGTCTATGGTGGCGCAGTCGCCAATCCTATCAATGTCTTGTCCAAAATGATTGCTTCGTTACAGGATAAAAACAATCGTATTACAATTCCTGGTTTTTATAAGGATGTAGAGACCGTAAAGAAAGCAGAGCGAAAACAAATGAATAAAGCCCCTTTTAGTCTGGCAAAATATAAGCGTGGGTTGAAGATCAAAGATATCCATGGAGAAACTGGTTATACTACATTGGAGAGGACTTCTATCCGTCCCACTTTAGATGTCAATGGAATTTGGGGAGGCTATATAGGAGAAGGTGCCAAAACGGTTTTACCTTCAAAAGCGTATGCTAAAATCAGTATGCGACTGGTACCAAACCAACATCCTGATAAGATAACCAAGTTATTTGAAAAGCATTTTAAAAAAATTGCTCCTAAATCTGTTACTGTAAAAGTCACGCCTCATCATGGCGGTTTTCCAGTCGTCACGCCTACAGATTCGGTCGAATACAAAGCTGCTGCAATGGCAATGAAAAAAACTTTCAAGAAAGAACCAATTCCTCAACGTTCAGGTGGTAGTATTCCGATTGTTGCGTTATTTGAAAAAGTATTAGGTAGTAAAAGTGTGTTAATGGGATTCGGTTTGGATGAAGACAATATTCATTCTCCTGATGAAAGTTACGGGTTGTTCAATTTTTATAAAGGGATTGAGACCATACCTTATTATTTCAAATATTACGCTGAACTAAAAAGTAAATAATACCTCTAATTTTTTCTAACTTTTTCTAACAATGCGTATTGACATCATCACTGTAATGCCTGAATTGCTGGAAAGTCCTTTTCGGCATTCTATTTTGAGACGAGCCAATGAAAAAGGATTGTTAGAGGTACATTTGCATCAACTCAAAGATTTTGGTCTAGGAAAACATAAACAAGTAGACGATTATCAATATGGTGGAGGTGCTGGACTTGTGATGATGATCGAACCTATGTCTGCTTGTATTGAATTTTTAAAATCCAACCATACCTACGATGAGATCATATATATGACACCTGATGGTACGACTTTGAATCAATCGACCGCAAATGAGTTATCTCTTTCTGAAAATTTGCTTATCATTTGTGGTCATTATAAAGGCATCGATGAACGCATCCGCGATAAATATATAACTCGCGAAATTTCGATTGGTGATTACGTTTTATCAGGTGGCGAACTAGCTGCTGCTGTATTGGTAGATAGTATTGGCCGACTGATCCCGGGTGTTTTAAATGATGGCACTTCTGCTTTGACTGATTCCTTCCAAGACGATTTATTAGCCCCTCCTGTCTATACACGCCCTTCAGAATTTGACGGAATGAAAGTACCAGATATTTTGCTCTCAGGAAATGATGGCAAGATCGAAGAATGGAGATATCAAAAAGCAATTGAACGAACAAAAAAAAGAAGACCCGATCTTTTGAATCGCAATTAAGTTGTTAAATTTTACACAATATGATTTTGTTATATATATTATATACCACTAATTAGTCATTGAATCCATCAATGTCTCTTCGTAAGTTTGTCTAATACACAGTAAATAGCACATCCATATAAAGCTATCCTATTTAAGGGACTATTAATATAAATTACTGATAGGTAGTTAGTTACATGTTCAGTTTTGGTAACCAAGTTCATTTAGACAAAAATCGTTGTATTCAAGTGCGAATATTTTATTATTTTTAACTCGGTTATTTGGACCGATCCCTTTTTGAACATCCCACTTAGCATTTAGAATA
The DNA here is from genome assembly GCA_937928575.1 of uncultured Saprospiraceae bacterium. Taxonomy (GTDB): domain Bacteria; phylum Bacteroidota; class Bacteroidia; order Chitinophagales; family Saprospiraceae; genus CALDGQ01. Next base: position 7,284 of record CALFWW010000036.1, read on the forward strand.
TCCATAATTCTAAACCAAATACCAGATTTAGCATCACTAAATAACATAGGCTTTGCAAATGCATTTGCCACACTAAACCAGAGAACAAACCAACCAACTCATTGCATTGTTATGCCCTGAGACAAGATTAATTTTTAGGCTGTTTTTATAAAAAAATAATTTGAGCGAGCTATTCTGATATATAGCTTGTTCAATTAATTAACCAAAACAACAAATTATGATTTCAAAATTAACACAACTCTTAGGAGAGATGTGTCTGATTTTATCCAAAAACCGTACAGCTTACCGCTATGCAGTTGTTAAAAAATCAAGACCTCTTAACTCCCGAACTGGAGGTAAATTTTCTCAATTTTTACTCATCCTTTTGATTAGCTTTATTGGCTTTGCTGATAAAGCCATTGCGCAATGTGTCATGCCTGATGTAGAAGCACCTTCCGCTATCTGTTTTTCTTCAATTACAGTAGCTTTAGATTCTGATGGAATGGTTTCACTGACTCCTCAAAACCTCGATGATGGGAGTTTTGATGCCTGTGGTATCATGACTTTTTCTGTTGACATACCTGGTCGAACAACGACTGATGTTGTTTGCAGTGATATTGGCAATACCAACCTCATTGCAAGTTTAACAGTAACAGATGCTGCCGGCAATAGTAATAGCTGTGATACTGAAATCATTGTTATTGATAATTTAGCTCCTTCCATATCTTGTCCAGCAAATATGACTGTTGATTGTGGTGAGTCTACCAGTGTCGCGGATTTGGGCGATGCCACTGCAATGGATAATTGTGGACTTGCCTCTGTAACTTCTAGTGACATGCAAGGTATGGCAAGCAATGGAAATTGTGCTACCATCTCTAGAACTTTTGAAGCAATTGATAATTTCGGAAACACTAATACTTGTGTCCAAACAATCAATGTGATAGACAATCAAGATCCAGTTTTGGATTTTGGAATGGGAGTCGTGCCACCTCGTGATACAATTTTATCATGTAGTGAAATAATTCCACCTGCACCAACCGCAACTATGACGGATGATTGCACACCTTCAGCAACTATTACTGCAACAGTTGTTAATTCTCAAGGTGGAAATACTTTAAGTTGTGATTTCTATAACTATACAATTACGCGTACTTGGACTGCAATGGATAATTGCGGTAGAACCGATGTTCATGTTCAAGTAATAGCTATAGAAAATGAGCCATTATTTACCAACGCTCCAACTACATTAAATCTTTCAGCGAATTCAACGGCAAATTGTCCGAATGCTTGTTCTTCAGAAATAAACCTAGATTTAACAAATGATGTAGATTACAATTGTAATTTAGGTGGACAACTTGAAAGTACGGGTTATTCTCTTGAAGATGCAGCTGGTAATATTGTTTATTCGTCTGGTAACTCGTTGCATATTAATTCTATCTGCTTACCAGTTGGTGTTTATAATGCTAATTTCTCAGCTACTGATTTTTGTGGAAATACAACAACACATACGGTTGTTGTTACCATTGCTGACAATCAACCACCAAACGCTGTATGTTTTAATGACATTAGTGTTGCAGTACCATCCGTTGGTATGTATGTGATTGACCCTGCAGCTATTTTAGATAATGGAAGTTCTGATAATTGTGCTACACAACTTTCTTATAGTGTTGATATTCCTACTTTAGATTGTACTGCTCCTGATCAAGCGATTGGTGATGTTGTTACCGTTACGATGACAGTAAGTGATGGAACTTTGACCTCAACTTGTACAACTAATATTACAATACTAGATAATCCTCCAGCACCTTTTTGCCAGGATATCACGGTTGAAGTAGATGCTGCCGGTAATTACACCGTCCAAGCAATGGATATTGATGCTGGTAGTATGGACCAATGTAATGGACCATTAAGTTATATGATCTCGATTGATACGATGGATTATACCACTGACCTAGTATTGGATTGCTCGAACATTGGTATTGTGCCTGCTGTACTACAAGTTACAGATTCAGGGACACCGGCAATGAGTGCAATTTGTTATGCAAACATTACAGTTGAAGACAATGAAGACCCTCAAGCAATTTGTGGTTTTACTTCTTACCCAGTTACATTGAATAATGATGGGATGTATACTTTCACCCTTGCAGATACCACAAATTTCGAAACTTTATTTTCAGATAATTGTGATTTTAATTTTGCTATTTCACCTGTCTCATTTGATTGTGATGATGTAGATGTTATGGGAGGTGTTGACGTCACATTAACGGTTGTAGATAATAATGGAATGTTCGTTCAAGATACAAATGGTGATTCTATAAATTGTGTTGTAAATATTGATGTTAGTGATACGACTCCTCCATTAATTGATTGTGCTGATATTACAGTTTCAGTTGATGGTTCTGGTGATGTAACTTTAAGACCAGAAGATGTAATTGGAGGAACGCTCTTTCTACAAAGTGGAGATAATGGAAGTGGAACACTTGGTTTTGACCAAATCTGTATCACCATTGCCAATGCCACGACTTTATCTTTTGATTATACTTATACATCAACAGATCCACGTGGACCTGATGCAGATAATTTTAGATACTTATTAAATGGAATTGGTTTTCAAATTGCTGGATCAACAGTCGTAATGCCAAGCCCTGTAAGTATCAATGTGAATGCTGGGGATCAATTTTGTTTGCAAACTGCTACAACGGATAATTTGGATGGAAGTGCTACGATTGTAGTAGATAATTTCAATGCTGGATTATTAGGAGATTTTGCAATTGCTAATTGGAACACACCTAATAAATCTAATTCAGATGGAGATATTTTCTTTAATGATGCTTGCGGAATTGATAATTATCAAATTCGTTGTGTCGGCGATCCAATGTGGAGCGACTCATTAAGCTATGATTGCGATGACCTTGAAGCAATGTTTGGAGGTACTCAAACTTGTGGACCACAGACAAAAGAATTTGAAGTAAGAGCATTTGATGTGCATGGAAACATAACACTAATGCCATGTACCTCTGAAGTTACATTTATTGACAAGCAACCTCCTGTTCCAGTTTGTGACTCAAAAACAATTAGCCTAAGTACAGGAGCCGTCACTGTTCCTGCAAATTTATTTGATGATGGAAGTTATGATGCTTGTGGAATTATCAATGTAAACAGATATGCAATTGCAAGACCTGGTGATGGAATTTTTCAAGAAGATCTCACATTTGATTGCGATAGCATCGGTACCTTCCCAATTATTTTTAGAGTAGAAGATTGCTCTGGAAATGAAGCTTTCTGTGCAACTACAATCACTGTCCAAGAAAATCAACCACCAAAAATACATTGTTCACCAGACGTCACAATTGATTGCTCTGAAGTGTTAACACCAAATAATACAGGATTTCCAACATTAGTAATGGATGCTTGCTCTGCTAATGTAGATACAACATATGCAGATGTCGTCAACGGCCTTGCAATCACTTGCTCCGTTATTGAAAGAACTTGGACTGCGACCGATGCAAGTGGCAATCAAAGTTCTTGCTTGCAAATGATTACCGTTGAAGATAACATGGCTCCTACATTCACAACTCCTGCGGATATTACGCTAGAAAATTGTGAAAATCCTGATAACTTTTTGATTACCGGATTCCCAACAGATATAGAAGACAATTGCTCCATAAGACCAGGTGCCTCTTATCACGATGCTGGATTTGTTGACTCTTATGCGTTTAGTGGATCTTGGGTAATCAGTACTAATGGAAATAGTACCAATAGTAGTGTCTCTACTTTTGGAACAGACTCTTTACAAATTTTTTCTGGAGATGATTTCCCTTGCGCTATAATGCCAGCTGCTGATGTCACCGAGACGAATATGTCAATCAACATTCCTTTCAGCGGTGAATTGAAATTTGCTTGGTGCTATGTTTCAAGCGATGGATCAGATCCTTTAGATGACCCTTTTGGATATATCCTAAATGGTACTTTCACCCAATTAAGCGGATCTGCAAGTACCCAGACAGGTACGACAACCATTACTGTTGCAGCGGGTGATGTTTTTGAATTTTCTCAGCAAACACTTACCAATTCATGTGGCGGAGCAACAACAACGATTAAAAATTTCAGAGGTCCTGAAGGTTGTACTTCTTCCTTTATTAGAACTTTTGCAGTTTTTGATGAATGTGAAAATACTAACATTCAAGAGCAGGTAATTACTTTAGATGTTACTAGTGCGCCAACAATTACCTTCCCGGATGCATTCCAGGCAGTGTCAGGAGGTACAGGTTCATGTACTGGTCCAGCTACGATTGACTTCTCAAGTGCAGTGACTGGTAATTGTGGTGGTATTGATATAACAAACGATGCACTAGCGAATTTTGGTATCGGTGATGGGATGTCGATTGCCTCAGGAAACTACCCAGTTGGAACAAGTACGGTCACCTTCACGGTATCAAGTTCTTTAGGATGTTTTGCAACTGAAACACACACCGTAGAAGTAACAGTTGTTGATGGAACTTCTCCATTTTTGCAATGTACGCAAAGTATACAGAATGTTATATTAAACTCAGCTGGTCAAGGTGTATTATCTGTTGGACCTGGTATCTATACTGCTTCTGATGATTGTGGCATTCAAAGTGTAGTGGTAGACCCAGTTAATTTCACATGTGCAGATATAGGTATGACGCCTAACGTTACATTAACCGTTTCTGATGGTGCTAATGTCACCAGTTGTAACTTAAATGTAAATGTTATTGCTTCTACTAACACAACCCTGACGTGTCCACCTGACGTTACCGTAGACTGCGCTGCTTTTGGTGGTCTTACTGCAAATTTCGGATCTCCAACAGTCGGAGGAGTTTGTGGAAACAACGCTGCTTTTGTCGAAGATAATTCTATAATTAGCGGAACTTTTAATGACTGCCTCGTATTCGAACGCACTTGGTCAGATGGTTCAAATTCTTGTATACAAACGATTACAGTCGAAGATAATATGGCTCCAGTATTGGACCCTGTACCAAACGATACAATCTTGGCTTTCTCTAATCCAAACTTGCCAGTATCATTGAATTTTACAGACAATTGTGCAAGTGCTGGAAGTGTAACTTCTACGGATGACCATGCTAATCAGGATAATGATCAATGTTCTTGCGGACATTATAATTATGACCTTATTAGAAATTGGGTGGCTTCCGATAATTGTGGAAACATGGATTCTGGAACACAAATTATTACACTTGTTGATGATGCGGAGCCAACATTTACATTCCCTGATACATTATTCGTTCAAAATGATCCAGCAACTTGTGGAGCTCAAATTGATTTCAACTTGGCTGACTTTGTAAGTGATGATGCACCTTTCAGTTGTCTGGATGTTACAAACGATGCACTGAATGGAGATGGTCAAAAAGAAATTGATGGTTTCTATCCGGTTGGTATCTATGAAATAGAGTTTGTTGTGGAAGATCCATGCGGAAACGCAGCGACTGAAACGCTTATTTTAGAAGTGGTTGATAGTGAAAGTTTCTCTTTAACATGTTTCTCATTTATTGACTTAAATCTAGATAATACAGGTAACGGAACAATTACTGCAAACCAGATTTTAGATGGACCAATCGTAGACAATTGTACACCATCGAATAATTTCACACTCTCTGTTGCGCCTTCTACCTTTAACTGTACGAATATTGGACCTTTTAATACTTCAACCCTAACCGTAACAGATCAGAACGGGAATCAAAACACTTGTACCGTGACGGTAAATGTTTTTTCAACATTTATTAATCTTGGTTTCCAAAGTTCAATTTCCTCAACTCCTGCTTCCAACATATTAGCAGCGGATGGTACTGCAACTGTTACTGCTTCTGGCGGATCGGGCTCATTTAATTTCCAATGGGATGATGCCAATGCCCAAACTACTGCAACAGCAACAGGTCTAGTACCTGGACTTTACAGCGTCACTATTACAGATGCAAATACAGGTTGTATTCATGTTGAAGAAACGGTAGTGGCTAGTGTATGTCCTACTTTCAATGTTGGTCAAGCTGACGGTGGATTTAGTGATATGGTATCAATACCTGTGACAGTAGATGATTTCACAAATTTAGTTTCTTTCCAATATACCTTGAATGTTAACACTACTGTTGCGCAATTTACTGGAACAAGTAATTACAATATTCCTGGTCTATCTGCATCAAATTTCTCAGTCATGTCTGCAGGAAGTACAATGACTGTATCATGGATTGATCCAGGAGGAATGCCTGGCACCACTTTGCCTGCAGGTACTACCCTATTTACAATTGACTTGGTAATTAATGGAGCACCTGGTAACTCGTCCATTGTGTATATCAACAGTACTCCAGTGAATTTTGAGATCGGTCAATTCCTAAATGGAAATGCTGTAGATGTTCCTGGTTGTACCAATGACGGAAGTGTTTCTGTAAATACCAGCTTAGCATTAGCTCAAGTTTGTGGTAATATCGCAACTGAAAATGGAACTCCAGTAGAAAATGTCGAAGTGACTGAAACACTTTCTGGAACCGCTGATACCACTGATGTAAATGGAGATTACTGTATTTCAGTAGCTCCTGGAACGCCAGTTTGTGTGGAACCATTTAAGAATAATAATCACTTTGGATCTTCCTCTATCGACTTATATTTAATCCAACAACATATTCTTGGAAACACATTGTTGAGTACTCCTTATCAAATAATTGCTGCAGATGCCAACAATAGCGGAAGTGTTTCAACCTTGGATTTAGTAGACTTACAATTCTTGATACTTGGAAACTTCACTACCCTTCCTAATAATGATTTTTGGAGATTCGTAGATGCTAACCAAACATTTACAAATCCAATGTCTCCATTCCCTTTTGATGATAAAGTCAATTTAGGAACTGTGAATTCGGATTTCTTAAATACAGATTTTGTTGCCGTCGCTGTCGGTGATGTAAACGGAACTGCTCAAGTCCAAATGACAGATGGGACGACCGCATTAAGAGCTGACAATTCATTTGACTTTAATTTGGATGATCAGGCAGTAAAAAAAGGAACATCATTCGACGTGACTTTCAATGCTAGTGAATTAGCAGATATTGCTGGTTATCAAATGACACTAGAATTTGAAACAGAAAATCTACAATTCGAAGCTGTTGAAGCTGTACACATTGATAATTTAAGTGAAAATAATTTCGCGTTAAACAAGGTAACCGATGGCATCATTTCATTGAACTGGTATGGTATGAAGACGAGAGATTTTGAAGATAATGAAGCACTATTCACATTAAAATTTACTGCCTTAAATGACATTGAAACCTTACAAGGGTTATTGAGAAGTACTTCTTCGGTCACAAATGCTGAAGCATACAAAATGACCAATAATCAGCTTGAATATTTGAATGTTAATATCAATTTCAATTCGCAAACTGTTAAAGCGACTGATTTTACGCTGTACGACAATAGACCAAACCCTTTCAAATATGAAACTACGATTGGTTTTACATTGCCTAATGACTCAGAAACTACGATTACGGTATTTGATGTTTCAGGAAAAATATTGATGCAAGTCGATAGAGATTTCTACAAAGGATACAACGAAATGATCATAAATGCCTCAGAATTAAGTAGCTCTGGTATTATATACTATGAAGTAAAAACAGAAGAAAATACTGCAACTGGCAGAATGATTCTATTGAAATAGTCGGTTTTATGGACTAAATTGCGATATATAACGAAATCGAAGAGAAGCACTTATGGCTGCTCTTTGATTTTGTTATATTTACAATGATTTAGTTCATCATCACAAAAACCGTATATGAAAAAGATAGCATCCCTTCTATCAGGTTTAGGCTATATAGACTATCTAGTTCCAAAAGCTAGCATACATAAGTCCCAATATCAATACCGACATTGTCAAAAATCATTTGACAAAAAACCTTACTAAAAATCTCTTTTTTTAAACGTCATTATTCATATTGATGAATTTCATACGTTACCCTTTGGTAAGGTGTCATTTCTCATTATATATCTGGTTCATATTTTAAAGAAATTTACAAGCAAATGTTTAAATATTTTATCCCTCTCACAGTTGCCCTTCTTTTTTGCAATCTATCTTTTGCACAAGTTGAAGTTAACTTTCCCAATTTAAGTGGCACTTGTGGATCTACAATCGACATACCCGTAACTGTAGGAAATAATTTCACCAATATTATCGGTGCCCAATTTTCAGTAGAATGGGACACAGATGTACTCCAATACAATAGTGAGTCTATTGTTGCACTTCCACAAATTTTTAATTTCGGATACCAGCAATTGTCAAACGGAAGACTTGGATTCTCATGGTTTGATAGTAACGGAAGCGGAGAAACTTTAATGCCTGGCGATACTTTATTTACCATCAACTTTACAGTCCTAGGTGGCGGGAGTGGGACGGTGCTTAATTTTGGCAATATTCCAACAGTAATTGAATTTGGCGAAGTTGGTGGTTCAGGTGCGCTCCCATTCACTACTGGGGCAGGCTCCTTTACGGTTCAAGACACTTTCGACCCAACCTTCTCACAATGCCCTGGCAGCCAAACTGTTAATGCACCAAATGGTGCTTCATCTGCGGTCGTGAATAATTTGACAGCAATTGCTACTGATAATTGTGAAGTCAACACCTTAACTTACTCGCTAAGTGGTGCTACTAGTGGGACAGGAACCGATGTAAGTGGTACAGCTTTTAACGCCGGAGTTACCACTGTCACTTACACAGCCACTGATTATGTTGGAAATTCTAACAATACGTGTACTTTCGACATCACTGTCAATACGACTGGTCAAACACCTATCACCATCACTGCAACTGATGAAAATGTCGGCTGTACTGGTACTTCTTTTACCTTAGATATATTAGCAGATAATTTTACGAATATAAACGTACTCCAGTTTTCTGTAAATTGGGACCAAACGATTTTACAATTCAGCAATACCAACAACTTATCCAGTCAACTTTTTAATGCTACTTTTGGCACCTCAAGTACCGGAAGTGGAATCCTTACTTTTTCTTGGGTAGATAATATGGGTAATGGAGAAATTATGCCAAACGGAAGTACCTTGTTTAGTATTGACTTCAATGTAATCAATACTTTCAGTACAACTCCTGTAACCATCACTAGCAATACATTAGGTATTTATGCGGAGGATACAGACGGCAATCAAGTAACGGTAAATTCAAACTTCGGAACGATAAGTGCAACTGATAATACAGATCCTGTGATTAATGGCTGCCCTGCTAATGCAACGGTCAGTGCGACATCTGGCCTATGCACGGGGGTTGCAAGTTGGACCGCTCCTACTGCTAGTGATAATTGTAGTGTTAACATGTTTACAAATTCACACAATTCTGGAGATACTTTTCCTTTTGGGAATACAACAGTTACTTATACCGCTACTGATCCATCTTCCAATACTGCTACTTGCTCATTTATAATAAGTGTTGTAGACAACGAAGACCCAACCGTAAATTGTCCAGCTAATGTAAATATGACGGTTCCACAAGGTACAATGAGTACGGTGGTTAACGGAATCGCACCCGTCAGTTCTAATGACAATTGCGGCGTTAGTTCTACTACCTATACACTAACAGGTGCGACAACCAACAATGGAATCAATGATGCAAGTGGTACTTCTTTTAATGTTGGAATTACGACACTTACTTATACAGTTAGTGATAATTCTGGCAATACTGGAACTTGTACGACTAATGTTACAATAACTGAAAATACGCCTCCTACTGTTGATACTTTGACCGTTTATGTCGATCCATTTACAATCGAATGTGACGACACCAATGTATCAATAGATATTGGTCTTGACAATATCGAGGACATTACCAAGGTTCAATTTTCAATAAATTGGGATCCAGCTGTATTACAATTTAATGGAGCAAACAATTTAGTGCTTCCAATGGTTTTTGGCTTTGGAACTTCTCAGACAAACGCTGGTATTCTCACTTATGTTTGGGATGAAATTTCATCGACTCCTCAAAACTATCCGGATAGCACCTTAATAATCAATCTTGACTTTACTTTACTTGGTAGTTTGGGGACAACCTCAGCAATCACGATTACTAACAATACAACTTCAATTGAAGCCGAAAGCTCATTTGGCTTGCCAATTCCAATAAATGTAGAAGGAGCAACTTTCACAGTGGATGACTTTACAAATCCTACTTTCACCTCCTGCCCTGCTTCACAAACTATTACTACCGCACCTGGAAACTGTATTGGTTTTCCGAATTGGAACAATGCTGCTGCAACCGATAATTGCGATAATAACGTCACTATTACTGGAACACATGATGCTGGTGATCCTTTCAATGTTGGCGTGACTACTGTGACACTTACGGCAACGGACGATTCCGGCAATACAGCACCTTGTGTTTTTAATGTTACAGTTGTTGAAAACGAAGATCCTATAGTCAATTGCCCTGCCAATGTTAACATGACAATACCAGCAGGATCTGGACCTACTACTATTAATAATATTGCACCAGTTGGTAGTTCAGACAATTGTGCTGTCATTTCAACAACATACAACCTAACAGGAGCAACTTCTATCACCGGAAATAATGATGCTAGTGGTAACACTTTCAATGCTGGTATCACAAATGTTACTTATCAAGTAAGTGATGCTTCCGGAAATACGGGTACTTGTTCTTTTAATGTTATAATCAATGAAGACACACCATCGACTGGTGATACACTTGGCATTTATGTCAACCCACTCGTAGTTGAATGTGATGACAATAATGTTTCAATTGACATAGGACTTATCAACGTGGAAGACCTTACTTCCCTTCAATTTACAATTGAATGGGACCCAGCAGTTTTCCAATATAATAATGCAACGAACTTAATTCTTCCTCCAACCACTAATTTTGGTTTAACTCAGACATCAAGTGGAAGATTGACTTTTTCTTGGTTTGGAGGTAGCGGCGTAGTTGCTAATTATCCAGATAGCACTTTAATTGTCAACCTAGATTTGACACTCCTTGCTGGAATCGGAGTAATTTCATCTATAGATATTACCGGAGCTGTGACTCCTATTGAAGCTGGTACAATTGGTGGCGTTCCAATCCCTGTGAATGTTTTCGGAACGGGAATTAACATTGTGGATTCAACAAATCCGACGTTCACATTTTGCCCTTCAAATTTGCAAGTTAATTCAACCACTGACTTGTGTAGCGGTACTACCAACTGGCAAACACCAACTGCCACAGACAATTGCGATACCAATGTTGCTATAGCAGGTTCTCATAATTCTGGAGACACTTTCCCAGTAGGGACAACCACCGTAGTATATACAGCAACGGATAATGCTGGGAATTCGGTCAACTGTTCTTTCGAGGTCGAAGTAATCGATAATCAAAATCCTTCAATTACGAATTGTCCAGCTAACATCAACATTGCAACAGATACAGGACTTTGTTCTGCTGTTGCCAATTGGACTCCTCCTATTGTCAATGACAACTGCCCTACTGGTGCCACTATTTTAGGAACACATCTTCCTGGCGCTACATTTCCAGTGGGTACAACAACGGTTTCTTATTCTGCAACTGATGCAGCAGGAAATGGAGCCCTCTCTTGCAATTTTAATATTAATGTATCAGATGAGGAAGATCCAATTATTAATTGTATTCAGGATACCACTATTTTAATTCCTTTTGGAACTTCAATGACCGCTGTCAGCGATATTGCTCCGATTTCGTTTTCGGACAATTGTGTCAACTTAATGGAAACGTTCACATTGAGCGGTGCTACCACAGCTAGTGGAAATAACGATGCTTCTGGAAGCACCTTTAATCTTGGAACTACTTTAGTGACTTATACAACCGTAGATGCTGCTGGCAATACTGGCAGCTGCTCATTCAATGTTAGTGTATTTGAGCAGAATCCTGGTGGCGTATTGACAGTAATTGCAGAAAACGATACTATTGATTGTAGTGCACAAACTGTTACCATAGATTTTATTGTTGAAGAGTTTACTGATGTAGGATCTCTACAATTTTCTGTAAACTGGGATACAAATGTTTTACAATATATTTCTAATACACCAACTACATTACCACCTACAACTGGTGTGGGAGTTGTCCAATCAGCAAATGGAATTATTACTTTTTCTTGGTTTGACTCGGATGGAACTACCGAAACTTATCCTGATGGAACCGTAATTTTCTCAATTGACTTTAATGTTATTGGAAATTTGAATAGTAACTCCATTATCTTTATCAACAACAATACAACTGCGATTGAAGCTGGAACCTTTAATGGTGTTCCAATATCCGTGTTCACAATGGATGGTTCTTTTGTTGTTTCTGACTTGACACCTCCGGTAGTTTCAGGATGTCCTGCTGATTTTTCTGTATCAAATGATGTAGGTCTTTGTGGTACAAATGCTACATGGACCGCTCCTACTGCCAATGATGTTTGTTCCAATGTTTCAACAACATCTACCCATAATCCTGGCGACTTCTTCCCTGTGGGATCAACTACTGTAACTTACACCTTTACGGATGATTTTGGGAATCAAGCGACGTGCGACTTTGTAGTAACGGTTACGGATAATGAATTACCACTTTATATGAATTGCCCAGCTAATATTACACAAACGAATGATCCTGGTATTTGTGCTGCTTCCGTATTCTGGCCAACACTTATTCTAAATGATAATTGTAACAATGCAATAACGACTTCAAGTCATTCGCCAGGTTTTATATTCCCACTTGGTACGACTACTGTAACTTATACCGCAACTGAACCTCAAAGTAATAATACTGCAAATTGTTCTTTTAACGTGACTGTCACGGACAATGAAGATCCTGCGATTATGTGTATGATGGATACTACGATTATAGTCCCATTTGGAATGACTTCTTCAATTGTGAATACGATAGAACCAGAAAGTTTTATTGACAATTGCGTTGTCAATAGTGTAAGCTATACATTGACGGGTGCAACTAGTGGTTCTGGAACCAACGATGCAAGCGGAACCACTTTTAATGAAGGAGTAACTTTAGTTACCTACACCGCAACTGATGACAGTGGAAATACTGCCAGTTGTGATTTCAATGTTACTGTTGTCGAACAAAATCCTGGAAATACATTAACGATCTACGCAGAAAATGACACCCTTAACTGTGATGCACAATTTGTGACGATTGATTTCAATGTTGAAAACTTCACCAATATTGGTTCCTTACAATTCTCAGTTAATTGGGATCCAAACGTTTTACAATATACCGGAAACTCGTTGTTTAATTTACCTCCTAATACTGGAATTGGTAATACTCAGGTAGCCAATGGAATTTTAACTTTCTCTTGGTTTGACACAGATGGTAGCACAGAAACTTTTCCTGATGGGACGCAAATTTTAGGGATTAATTTTTCCATTATCGGAGCACTTAATAGTAGCTCTATCATTTTTATAAATGACAATACAACGGCTATTGAAGCAAGTACTTTTAATGGAACTCAAGTACCTGTGTTTACGACAGACGGCTCATTTGTACTGACTGATTTGACGGGACCAATTATTACGGGCTGCCCAGCAGATATTTCGGTATCCAATGACGCAGGTGTTTGTGAAGCAGTAGTTAATTGGACACCACCAACGGCTTCTGATGAATGTTCCACTGTAACAACGACTTCTTCTCATGTACCAGGCGCTGTCTTTCCTGTTGGGATGAATACTGTGACATATGAATTTTCAGATCAATTTGGGAATATCGAAACTTGTAGCTTTACTGTTACAATCACAGATGATGAAATGCCTGTTATAAATAATTGTCCAAATGATATTACTGTCAATACCGATCAAAATGCATGTGATGCAGTCGTCAATTGGACTTCAGCAACTGCAACAGATAATTGTGGCAATGTCAATTTTAATTGTAGTAACAATCCTGGTGATACTTTCCCACTAGGTTCTACTTTTGTTTCTTGCACCGCTGCTGATGATATAGGAAATGTAGCACTCTGCTCTTTTCAAGTTACAGTAATTGATAATCAGGATCCAACAATTATGTGTCCTGCAGATACCACTATCAATGTTAATAATGGTGTGGGTGCTGTCATCGTGAATGGTATTGCTCCTTCTGGTGCTAGCGACAATTGTGTGTCCAACCCAGCTACCTATACAATGACCGGTGCGACTTCTAGTTTTGGAAACTTGGATGCAAGTGGAGAAAGTTTTAATGTTGGTATCACAACGGTTACATACACGATAACAGATGATAGCGGAAATATTACTTCTTGCTCATTTGATGTTGAAGTAATAGAACTATTCCCACCAGGTACACCAACTTTCACCGTTGAAGATAATACGATTGATTGTGGTGCAAATTCGGTAACTGTAAATATTCTGGTGACCGATTTTACCAATATTACTGATTTCCAATACACGATAGAATGGGATGCTACCCTACTTTCTTTTAATGGAATTCTAGGAAATAATTTACCACCTACTTCTTCATTTGGAACTTCTCAAATTTCGAGTGGTATCTTGACGCACAGTTGGATGAGTGGAAACATAAATGGAGAATCATTACCAAACGGAATTATCTATTCTCTTAATTTTAATGTAGTCGGAACTTTCAATGCTTCTGATGTACAGCTGACTGGTTCTGTAACGCCAATTGAAGCTAGTGGTCCTGGAGATGTTCCGGTATCTATCAATACAATCGATGGTACCATTAATTTTAATGATAGTGGCGCGCCCGTATTTACTGGATGCCCTTCAGATATATCAGAGCCAGCGTTGCAAGGAACTTGTCAAACTCCAATTTCATGGGTAGAACCAAGTGTATCTGATGATTGTTCGATAATTGATTTGGTTCAAACACATATGCCTGGAGATATCTTCCCTGTTGGAACCACCGTTGTTTCTTACACGGCAACAGATGGATTTGGCAATAGTTCTGTTTGTACGTTTAATGTTACGGTAACAGATAATCAAGCTCCTCAAATTATATGTCCTGGCAATATTGATGCAGATCCAGATCCAAACAATATGCTTTGTGGCAACTTTGTAACATGGCCTGGTATTATGGTTTCTGACAATTGTGGGAACTCCAGTATTGCTTCAGTTACGAGTACCCACAATAGTGCAGATTTTTTCCCGATTGGAACTACTTTAGTTACCTACACAGCAACTGATACGGATGGGATGAGTACTTCTTGTTCATTTACAATAACCATTGTTGATGACACGACTCCTGCAATTACATGTCCTCCAAATATTGAACAAGCCATCGATCCAGGATTGAATGGTGCATTCGTTAGTTGGGATCCAGCAATCGGTAGTGACAACTGTCCATTTGACTTAACCTGCACTTCTAATTCGGGTGATTTCTTTGCTCCAGGTACGACTGTTGTCATGTGCAATATCATGGATGCCAACGGAAATTCTAATTCATGTAATTTTACTGTTACTGTAACCGATTGTAATGAACCTGTATTCTCCAACTGTCCTTTTGATATCACCATATCAAATGATCCTGGGTTGTGTGGTGCAGTTGCGACATGGGATCCAATAGAATTGAATGATGCTTGTGCTGCTTCTGGTTTGAATTGCTCTCATGATCCTGGCGACTTTTTCTCAGTGGGTGTTACTCAGGTAAATTGCACTGCTCAAGATATTACTGGAAATACCGTTGCTTGTGTATTCACTGTTACAGTTGTAGATGAGGAAGATCCGCTCTTTACAACTTGTCCATCCGATATAACTGTTGATGCTATGGATTGTACAGCAATCGTTACCTGGCCAACGCCTGAAAACATGGATAATTGTGCTGTCGTGGATACCATTAGTAGTCATAATTCTGGCGATGCTTTCCCAATAGGGACCACTCCAGTCAACTATGCAATTCGAGATGCTGAAAATAATATCGATTTTTGCACATTCAATATTACTGTGGAGGATAATACTGCTCCAGTATTTAATACTTGTCCTGCAGATGTAACTTTGAGTGCCGTCGGTGATGATTGTAATGCAGTGTACACGTGGCCAGACCCGGTAGTTACTGATAATTGTGCTTTGAGTTCTGTGACCTCTAATTTCAATTCTGGAGATTCATTTGAATTAGGAACGACTCAGGTCACTTATACTGCGACTGATGCAGCAGGAAATGCAGCGATTTGTTCTTTTAGTGTTACGGTTGAAAATAATATTCCTCCTTCATTATCCTGTAATCAAATTGAAAGAAATGATATGGACGGTGATTGTAAAGCTTTTGTTACATGGCAAAGTGTTTTGGTAGGTGGCGATTGTAGTAATATCACTTTAATTTGTTCTCAGAATTCTGGAGATGAGTTTGCAGTAGGAACAACCACCGTGAATTGTACTTTGGAAGATAGTAATGGTGCAATCATAGATGCTTGTAGTTTTGATGTTATTGTAAATGATATCACTCCTCCTGTTATTACTGGATGTCCGAATAATATAACCATGAATACAGATCCTGGTGTTTGTTCAGCAACTGTGAATTGGTCAGAACCTGACGCGATGGATGGATGTGGTATCGCTAGTTTCCAATCTAATGGAACCTCTGGAGATGTATTTAATCTGGGCACCAATCCGATTACTTATTTGGCTACGGACAACAATGGACTGACTTCAACTTGTACTTTCGATATTAATATAGTTGATGGCGAAGCACCTGTTGTTGCGGATTGTCCAATGGATGTGACGATTGAACCAAACAGTGGACTTTGTGGTGCGGTATTCAACTTCACGCCTCCAACATTTACAGACAATTGTGATACAGATTTATTAATCACTAACAATATATCTCCGAATGACACATTAAATGTTGGAACAACAACAATTACTTATTCAGCTGTTGATGATGATGGTAATGCTACCTCTTGCATATTCGATGTGACTGTAAATGGTGGTATGTCTAATGTTGCAATCATTGCTTCACCGAATGATTCGCTTTGTTTCGGAACTTCTGTAACATTACTTCCACAGATTGATTTAGCTTCCGTCGATACTTATATTTGGGATGGACCAAATGGATTTATTTCTGGATTATCTACACCTACAATTACAGACTTCCAAGCCATTAATGAAGGGGTGTATACCTTGAATGTTCAATATCAAAATGGTTGTACGGGGATGGGAAGTATTACCTTGACTGGAATCAATGAAAATCCGGTTCAATTTGCAATAAACGTTTCTCCAAGTGATAGTTTGATTTGTGCATTCTCAACTGAATCATTGACGTTTACGACAACTTTAGATTCTTCAGAATACACAAACATATTCTGGCAGACGCCTTCTGGTGAAATAATCGACACGACCGTGCTTCAGCTAATTGGAGTGGAAAATGCCGATTCTGGAACTTACACTGCATTTGCCGAATCTATTAATGGATGTACCGCTATTGCTACACAAGATGTTTTCATTTCTTTAGTACCACCATCACCTACTGTATCGGGTGTTCCTACAAGTAATGCCATCTGCTTGGGTGATAGTTTTACATTGTGTGGTTCTTCCGACGTGCCATTAGGGGCCGATGGTCATTTTAATTGGGCTTCAGAGCCTCTTGATCCATGTGCAGGATTACCTATTCTAACGGATACGGAGTGTATCGTTGTTACCCCAACTTGTCCTGGTACTTATATTTACTATACGTCTGTATTGATAGATGGTTGTTTGTCTACTTTAGAACAAAACATTGTTACTGTACTAGGTGCTCCTGCTCCTCAAGATGATAGCTACGAAGCTGATTACGAATCAACACTTTTTGATTTTGATGTCACACTAAACGATGGATTAAATGTAGATCCAAGTGTTTATAATGTTGGAATAAATACAGATGTCAGCAATGGTACTTTGACCAATAATGGAGATGGTACTTTTGACTATACTCCTGATCAAGGTTTTGTTGGAATGGATCAATTCATTTATGAAATCTGCTACACTGCTTGTGGTGATGATGTGTGTGAATTTGCCATCGTAACCATCAATGTTGTATTTGAAAATGGATGTCCGATAACTACTGTGATTACTCCAAATGGAGATGGAACCAATGATGCTTTATTTATTCCTTGTGTTACTGGAAATCAGAATCCAAATAATCAATTGGTCATTTTCAATGAATGGGGTGACGAAGTATATAGAGCTGAACCATATAACAATGATTGGGAAGGCACCTATAATGGGGAGCCTGTTCCAGATGGAACCTATTTTTACATATTCAGGTTAGACGATAATTCTGAGCATACAAAAGGGTTCATTACAATTTTAAGATAGAATTTAAAAAAAGAATTTAAGATGAAAAATATTTTTCTCCTTATTATGTTGCTCTTACCTGCTTGCTTTTTGAGTGCGCAACAAGAGAGTCAGTTTACACAATTTTATTATAACAAGATGCACCTCAATCCAGGTTATGCTGGGACGAGAGGACTTGCTTCGGTTACTGCATTATATCGTAATCAGTGGTTGGGCTTTGAAGGTGCACCTATTTCGAAAGTAATCACTTTTGATACACCAATGGCTGGTGGAAGAGCTGGCTTAGGGGCCAACTTATCACAACATACTGTTGGGATTTTCAATAATTTTTATGGAACACTTGCCTACAATTACAACATTCCAATTCAGGAAGATGTCAACTTTAGAATAGGATTGCAAGGGGTCGTTCGATATTTCACAATTGATTTTTCTGATCCAACCGTCGTTACTCAACTCCCAATTGCACAGGATAATTCTTTGCGTCCAGGTGAGGAGAATCAGACAAAAGGAGATGTTGGAATCGGAGCTTATCTAGATGTGAAAGACTTTTACATTGGAATTTCTGTTCCTCATTTATTGAAGAATGAAATCACTTTCAATAATGATCCAGTAATTACGGAAGTTGCTACTGAGCTTCCTCATATCTACGGGATGGCTGGAGCTTTAATTCCGTTTTCTGAAAAGTTTGCAATTCGTCCATCTGTGTTAGTTAAATATGTAAATAATGCACCATTGGACATGGACATCAACTTAAGTGGTGTTTTCAATTATGCGTTTATTGCTGGAGTTGCCTATCGTTTGGGTGGTTCTGGTAGCGGAGAATCCATTGATTTCAACTTATTTTATCAATTTGATAAATTTGGCATAGGTGTGGCGTATGATTATACTTTGTCCGACCTCCAAGATTATAACAATGGAAGTATTGAGGCGTTAATAAGATATGATTTCAAGAAAGAGAAAGAGAACATGGCCAACCCAAGATTCTTCTTTTAATCGATCCATTGAACTATTAAAATTTTCCAAAAATGACTTTTAAAAATAGCATCATTTTTTGCTCTCTGTTCTTATTCGCAACTACTGCTTTTTGTCAAGAACTTGAAATGATTGACGAAAGTGCAAAAGAATGGGATGTATTTATTAATAATGAAGCAACCATCAATTCTGAATTTTTAGAATTCAGTCCAGCATTTCATGAAGACGGTATTGTATTTGTCACTACCAAACCCGCTTCTAATAAATTTAAAGTATTGGACAAGCGTATCAATAAAAATATCATGTCTACTTTCCAAAGTCAACGTGATGAAGATGGAACCTTGAAAGAACCAATACCTTTTGCTGAGCAGTTGATGACTACGGTGCACGAAGGACCCATGACTTTTGATAAAACGGGTAGTACCATGTACTTCACTCGTAATGATTACATCAAAGGAAAAATTGGACGTGCAAAGAAAGACGGAATCATGAAATTGAAAATTTATTCTGCTCAGAAAAATGGAAATGCATGGATAAATGAACAAGAACTTTCTTTCAATAGTAGCGAATACAACACAACACACCCGTCAATTGGTGTTGATGATGACATACTTTATTTCTCCTCTGACCGTCCAGGTGGTTTTGGTGGGATGGACCTATACTATTCCCTGAAAGAATCTAAAGGATGGGGAAAACCAATCAATTTAGGTCCTAATGTAAATACAGAAAAAGATGAGATCTTCCCTTACATACATGCAAGTGGCATTTTGTTTTTTGCTTCTGATGGTCATTTAGGAGAAGGAAATTTAGATATCTTTTATTCCAATTTAATTGATTCTGTCTGGGTGAGTCCTGAAAATGTAGGGACCCCGTACAATTCCCCTAGTGATGATTTGGGTTTTATTATTGACCGTGACAAAAAGAATGGATACTTCTCTTCCAATCGGGAAGAAGGAAAAGGCGAAGATGATATATATAGTTTTTTCATGACTGGTAATACAGAGAAATTTGGAATCATTGATGGTGGAGTTCCAGAAAAGAAAATGTGGGTGCAAGTTATTGACAGAAAAACCAACAAAGTAATTCCGGAAGCAAAAATAATTGCCATGGATATGGAAGGGCTCTCTATCACGACGGATGAAAAAGGAAATGAAATCATTTTGAGTGGTGATGAAACTTTGACATTATCTTCTGAAGTTCCACCTAATAATACCATCAATGGTCAAAGTGATTTTAATGGAAAATTTCCTATTAAGTTGAAAGATGGAGAATATCTATTAAATATTTCAAAAGAAGGATACACTTCTCAACAATTGACTTTAAATACAGTCGGTTTAGATGCTGAAGAAATTGTTGTTTACTTAGAAGAACCTATCGATTGTATTTCATTAAACGGAACATTATTAGATGAAGCCAATCAAGCTACTCTTTCCGGTGCTACTGTTCTTATCACAAATCCAAATGGTGAAAAATATGAATTAACTTCTGATACCCAAGGTAAATTTGAATCTTGCTTGAAGCCAGGAAAAAAATATGATGTAAAAATTATCAACAATGGAAAAGAAGTAACTCGTTCTTCTATCTCAACAGAAAATCAAACTGGAGATGCACCCATTAATGTAACTTTTGATGTGCCTGGTGAAACTAAAATCACCTCCTCCCCGAGTGTTCGTAACACGTTGACTACGGGTACTCGTATTGAGTTGACGGATATTTATTACAACTTCAACGATTCTAATTTACGTCCAGATGCCACCCAATCACTGGATGCATTGGTGTCTATTTTGAGACAATATCCAGACATAGAAATCGAATTGGCTACTCACACAGATTCAAGAGGAGGATCTAGATACAACAAAAAATTATCTCAAAAACGTGCTGAGAATGTTGTTCAGTATTTAGTGAATCAGGGTATCGAATCCTATCGATTAAAGCCAGTTGGTTACGGAGAAGAAGTCATCAGAAACCATTGTACCGATGGTGTTACCTGTAATGAAAATGAACATCAATACAATCGTCGTACTGAAGTCAAAGTCACTAAAAGTAATGCCGGTGTAAGTGTTGTGAATGTCAATAATACCGCACCAATTTCATTGAATGATATCAACAACAATTTCGGCGAACCGAGTGCTCCAATTTATACTGGTAATTCAAATACAAATCCTTCTTCTGATATTATTTATGATCGGACAAATATCGGAAGTCCCTATTTACTAGTTGCTGGTTCATTTAGAAATAGATCTAATGCGGAGAAGCGCTTAACTCAAATCAGAAATTGGGGATATGGAAGTGCTCAATTTTACAACATTATAGATGGATTGATCACAGTTGGTGTTCAAGAATTTAGCTCCAAGTCTAGTGGTAATCAAGTGAAGGAAGAGTTGAGTACTCGTGGAATGAAATCTTTTCTGAAACGAATGAATTAATCGCAAATAAATAACAATATAAAAGCGGCTATTCTGATTTGGGATAGCCGCTTTTTTTCTGCTTTCATAAATTTCTGAAATAGGAAAGAGCGTAATTGAGATTCATCTATGGAGTTATACAAATAATACTCTATTCTTTTTTGTCAATTGAAAAAAGAAAAAGAAATAGATTCCTTGAAAATCAAAAATTGACATTGAATGTAATAGATAATTATTTTGCTTTCTCCTCAATCCTTAACTTCTTAATATTCCTCTCCATCAATCGCCCAGCATTTATCATAAATTGAACAGCTACTTGATACAGATTTTACGGCTGCAGTATACTCCATTATACCTACTTCAATTTCCAAGGTGGATCTTTTCGATTTTCACCAGCATAATAAATAATGAGTTGATTGCCATCCGGATCTTTCAATTTTGCTTCTCGCCACAACCAACTTTTATCCGTCGGCGTTTCCGCAAACTTAATCCCTTTTTCCTCTAGTTGTGTAACGGTAACATCTAAATGTTCATGCTCAAAATAAACAATAATACCAGCACCTGCTGGTAATTCATCCACTTTATGAATCGAAAAAGTAGCCGCTCCATCTGGCACAATAAAGCGTGCATAATGAGGAGATTTTACAATTAGTTGAAATCCTAGTTTTACATAAAATAAATTGGTACTGTTACCTGGTTTAGATTCATGTGGTCTTTGGTTGTTTCGGAGTTACAATATCTTAAAATCCATTCTACGTGCTAATAATATTTTACTACCTTCGCACCATAATTTATAAAAATTATTAATTCACTAAATAAAAGCTATGTCTGCGATAGAAAAAATTAACAAAGAAGAAATTTTAGCAGCAATGGAAACTGCAAGCTTTGACAAAGATCTTGAAGTAACCATCGAAACTACAAAAGGAAATATCCAATTGGATTTGTACGCTACCAAAACACCAAAGACGGTTATGAATTTTATTTCATTGGCCAAGGCAGGTTATTATGATAATTTATTTTTCCACAGAGTGATTCCTGATTTTATGATCCAAGGAGGATGTCCAAATGGTGTTGGGAATGGAAGTCCTGGTTATAAATTTGGTGACGAATTTCATCCTGAATTAAGACATGACGGCCCTGGTGTGTTGTCAATGGCCAATGCCGGTCCAGGTACAAATGGTAGTCAGTTTTTTATCACGCATGTAGAGACTGCATGGCTGGATGGGAAGCATACTGTTTTTGGTAAAGTGAAATCGGATGCTGATCAGGAAGTGGTAAATAAGATTGAGGGTGGTGATCAGATGTTTAAGGTGACGGTTAGCGAGTAACACAAAGGATTTTTTTAACACATAGACCACATCAGAAACATAGATCCACATAGTCAATACGTACGTAAGATAAGCTATGTGTTTCTGTGTATCTAATGTGCACTATGTGTTAAAACTACTCTTTCACTAATTTAAACATGGTGTTTCCATTAGACTTTTCATTATTCAATTGCCCAAAATAAATCCCGTTCTCAAGAAATGACAAATTCAATTCGATAGTTGATGCTCCATTAATTTCTTCTTCATACACTACCCTACCTAGATTATCATAGATCGAAATCGAATGAAACCTTTCGCTTCCTAAATCCACAATAACAGAAGAATGAAACGGATTTGGAAAGGTGGAAACTACTGATTCCAGTTCATTTTCCGTATTCACACCCGAACAATCCAACAATCCGGTTACATAATTATTTTTTGCTTGAATAAATGACTTGATACCATAAACGGTACCTCCTCCAGGTCCACCGCCAGTAGTGATATTTCCTTCAATGACATCATCAAAATTGGCATTGGTGTATTGCTTATTTCCATCTGCATAAACGGAACTTTGAATTAAACTCTTGAGCGCATCAATTTTAGGATTCATAGATGCGGGATTGAAGAAATTGCCAATCAAGTAACAAACTTCATCTTCATATTGTGCATATAGTGTTGGGCTAGCAAAAAGATTTTCTAGAAGTGGTCGATCGTTATCATGATGATCTAATGGTAAGGTAAGCATATTCAGACCACCACCAGGGCCACCTCCACCACCGTAAGAACCGAACGACTCATTTCCATCCCACTTGATCCATTCCCACTTGTTGGTTGTTAGATTATGATAGAGATAATAGTTGCGGGCAGAACCCGTGTAGCTATCCAAATTGCTAAACAAATTATCCAAGGCAACCGATCTGATGTACGCTTCTAATTCGATATGATTCCCCAATTCATTTTCAAAATCAGTTGCAGAACTATTGTTAATAAAATCAATCAACTCAATTAAATCAGTCCAATCATTTTCATCCTCATTTGATTTCAACTCATATCTTTCCGCATACGCAGTTTGATCTGGTCCATAATCAACGAGGTCTGCCGCGTTTCCTCCACCTCCCGGGCCGCCACCAAAATTGTCACCTGCTTTAAATAAATTGCCATCATCATCCAAAATTCTCCAATCCAAAAACTGATCATCAATTTGTTCGACTACTGTATAAAAACCCCATAAGGTTCCATTGAAATATACATTGGCAAAATTTGCGCGTGGAGCCGGCACGCCAGCATCTTGACACATATCGAAAAATATTTTTTCACGCATCAAAGACGGGTCTTTAAATCCATTACTGAAGTTTAATTTTTTCAGTCCATCATAATTTTGACCACTGATGTATTCGTTGAAATCAATTTTAAATGCCTTCTTATTTCCCGGATGATTGAAGGTTGAGTTCCCTTTGAATCGAACGCCAACATCCGAAAAACTTGTACTCCCACTGGCATCTGTCAATGTCAAATCCGCTTTCATATAGGTTGCAGTTTCATAGTTTAGCACCAAACTATCGTAGAAACTAACTTGAGAAAATTCTAGTTCGATGGTAATGACTTGATCATTTTGAAAAATTTTGTCTCCATCAATTTGAGCTTGTAAGGATGCACACATGTATAGTAGTGTGATAAAGATGGTCAGTGTCTTTTGCATTTTATTTTTTTTTGAATTGTTTCTCGGATGACAAATACGAAGATAGTTTAAAGAAGATAGGTTTCATTATATTTCGAAGTTTCCTTTTGTTCGGATAGGAATTTTTTAATGATAAGATATAATTCTTATTTTGCACTCCAATTTAAAATTAGTAGCATGGATCATACTTTTCAATTTGAATCTTTAAGACAAGTTCGTAGCAATATCAAAAAGACACTCGCTGATTTATCTATTGAACAATTAAATAAAATTCCAGAAGGTCACAATAATAATATGATCTGGCATTATGGGCATATACTTGCTACGCAGCAATTACTTTGTTATTCACTTGCCGGAGTACCTACGCGTATGGATGAAACGCTCATCAATCTATATAGAAAAGGAACGAAACCAGAAAGGTTGATTACGCAAGAAGAATATCTTCAATTACAAGAATTGGATGCGAAATTAGTCCCTCAATTTGAGAAGGATTACAAAAATCAAGTGTTCACCGGCTTTCGAGAATATGCGACGAGTTTTGGAATTACGCTCAAAAGTTTAAATGATGCGATTTCATTTAACAATGTACATGAGGGAATTCATTTGGGGAATATGATGACGATGCGGCGATTGGTTTGAGGAATTTTTTGTTAGGAGATTAATCTGTTAGTGAACTTAAAATTCCAACAATCACTTCGCTAATCCCCATAAATAAATCACCAGTTCCTTCAAATATATCTCCTAAAATACTAAAATCTAACCAGGATTCAACAGGAACACTTTCGGCGGCAATTTCTCCCAAATGAAGTGAAATTTCTACAGGATCAACTAAATCCGCTAATACATTTAGTTTCGTTCTTTTGATTTCCTCTGTTGTTGGATCAACCCCGAATTCATATTTATATCTCTCCCAAAAAACCTCATTTGAACAATAAACACACATCCCCCACCAAGGTAAATTTTTGTTGATGGTTGGCTCTAATAATTTATCCGCATTGATGACCTGATCAGTGCTGTAAAATCTTTGTTTGCCATAAGTCTTGACCAATATTTTACCTAAACCTTCAAAGTAGGCTTTTTTGTCTTTTGGAGGATTGGGTAGATTTAGCTTGGACATGAATTTGATTCTTTTAGTGGTAACTGAAGAATTGTATCAAATATAAGCGTATTGATTGTTATTTTGAAATTTTGTTGACGAGTCACGATGGAATTTCGATGAATGAAATAAACTCAACATTAATTTGTTTTATCTCCAGTCAATTTGATTGTCAAATCATAAAGTACGTATAGGTTTTTTTATTGCATTTTCAATTTGAAGTAGCCATGCATTAAATCTGGGACATTTAGATATTATCTTCGGAATACCTATTTCATCAGCAATTAAAGGTCCGTGTAATGTCTTTTTATAACCGGGAATGAGATTTAAAAGCCTCTTAGATGGTGCAGTTTCCGCTCCATCATTTAATAGTTCTGGATTAGGGAATTCTTCAATAATTTTAACAAGCTTCTCTCTATTTTTTTGAGGAATGTTTGGAATATATTCTATTCCAATCTTGTCAGAAAACAATAATCCTTCGAATTCATGTAATTGTATATACGGAATAAATCGTGAATGATTAATTTTTTCACTCATAGCAATTTCTAGAAATGAGACCCGATTTTGTTTGTCTGTAATCTCAAGTGATTTTTGAAACTGAGGAAAATCTTTTTCGATTCTGAAAAAGTCAATCAATGAAGTAACAATTATATCCTTTTCACTTTTAAGTAATCTACTAACGTTACTCTTGAATCTGCTAAATTTTAAATTCCCTCCTTTATTGTTTCGCGTAGTTCCTAAGAGGATAGGACGGATATCATAAATTTCTAACGAATTAAAATATGGTCTTAGGGAAGTCAGCACGAATTCCTCTTCTGTTTGTCCTTCAACTATAATGTAAACTCCTCTCATCTTGGTCTACCTCCTAAAATATTCTTTTGCCATAATTCTCCGAGCGTATAATCATTTAACCAATCATGCAATCCTTTTTCTGATTGTCTATTCAAAACTGTTTGGTTATCTATTCTTTCAACAACAATTATGTCTTCTGGGTTAAATTCATTTACTAAATTAACTGATTGAGTTGAAATAATTATTTGTGAATTATCTGAAGCACTTTGCAACATAGCGGCCAATTTGTTAATTGCGAAAGGGTGCAACCCTAATTCTGGTTCATCAATAATTATTACTTCTGGTTTTTCTGGCTGTAATAACAATGTACTCAAAGAAATCATTCGTAAGGTTCCATCCGATAAATTGTGAGCGTTGAATATTTGTTCAGAACCTTTTTCCATCCATCGAAGATAAATATCATTAGAATTAATCTCATCTGGTTGCAAATAAAACTTGTCAAAAAATGGAGCAATTGATTTTACGACTTTTTCAATCATATTGAAATGATTCGGATTTGATTTAGATAATCTATATAAAAAAGCTGCAAGGTTTCCTCCATTTTCATATAGATATGCATAATCAGTAGTGTTGCATGGTTGTTTTATTTTAGAATTAAAACTAGTGTCATGAAAATGAAATAGTTTAAATCCTTTGAATTGGCTCTTCAAATATTTATTTCTGTATCCATCGTTTTTGTTGATTGCGCTTTCAAAATTGCCTCCCATACTTATTCGAGAATGATCCACATCTACATTCTCAGGTCTTGTGAAATTACTCCACTCTTCTGCAAAAATTAAATTTCCATTTTGATCTGGAATCATCGTGAACTCATATTGGTTCTTCCAAGAATTATCGAAAACAATTTTACCTGAAAGAAAATCTGATTTCTTACGACCAAAATGTAAAAAATTTTCAGCTCTCCCATGTTGACTTATATATAATTGCAGTTGTTCTTCGTAAAGACGATTAAGAAACTTAAAAAAACTAATAAAATTACTTTTACCAGCACCATTTGGCCCAATTAAAACATTTATTGGCTTAATTTCAATTTCGTCAGTATTTCTAATTGACTTGAAATTTTGAATTTTTATTGAGTGTATTCCCATACTTTTTCGCTAGTCTTTTATTTACGTTTTAACCAACTTAATAAGAAAAAAATATCTCTTGAAGTGCATCTAACATTCATGGTGTTTTCACAAAGATAAATATATATGACACAATTACTCAGTAAATCAATATGCTTAAACACACATTATGCTATTAATTAAATAGATTTACTCTCTAACATAGTAAAAACACCAAGTTGGCTAATTACAGAAAAAAAAAGGCCACCAGCGGAGAGCCGGCGACCTTAATCACAGTTCACAAATTAGAAAAAGCAAAATTTCTTTCTTGTTTTCCTTTCTATATTTTAGTCTACTTTAGCATGCAAAAAATCATTGTCAGTGCTAAGTGTTGGTTCGTCATCATTTGATACTGCCCAACTTGAATATTGGTTTTCAGATGAATGAGGAACATCGTCTAAACTTACTTTTCTACGTAAGTAAGCTGGTTGCTTTTCTAACTCTGTGATTACACCAGGATTTAATTTCGTTCTCATTTTTTTGCGGTTGTGGTCACGACGTTGTGATTCACGGATAGAATTTAATTTATCTTCCTGCATCACAGTATCTCCAACAACAACTTTACGCTTTTGAGCTTGTTGTGCAAAATTGATGTTTTCAAATTCATACACCTCCGCTTTTTCGCCTTCGTTGTGTCCGATTTCGTAAGTCCCTTCAAAACTTACCTCGTCATCATCTAGCGAAACAACAATTCTGTCATCTGTCTTATCAGCAGCTAATGCTTGATTTTTCTTAGATTCAAAACCAGTAGCGATAACCGTGACAGATAATTTTTCTCCTAAAGAATCATCGAAACAGTTACCCCAAATCAAGTTGGTTCCTGTACCCGCTTCTTCTTCTACGAATTGTGTGATTTCGAAAATTTCATCCATTGTCACTTCTTTTGTTCCGGAAGCGATATTAACTAGAATGTGTTTTGCACCTCTGATATCGTTGTCTCTTAATAATGGTGAAGACAATGCTTCATCAACAGCTTTACGTGCACGGTTGTCCCCATCTGTCGTAGCAGACCCCATAATTGCGACGCCACTATCACGCATAACGGTATTGACATCTTCAAAATCCACGTTTACATAACCAGCGACGGTGATGATTTCCGCAATCCCTTTTGCAGCCGTAGCCAGAATGTTATCAGCTTGGTAGAATGCATCAGTCATTGATAAATTTCCGTGAATTTCTCTCAACTTGTCATTTGAAATGATGATTAAGGTATCTACATTTTTCTTCAATTCTTCCAATCCTTCTCTACCGTGATTGTTTCTGGTGTTTCCTTCAAAAGTAAAAGGAGTGGTTACGATTCCTACGGTTAGGATATCCATTTCTTGTGCAGCTTTGGCGATGATTGGTGCAGCACCTGTTCCGGTACCACCTCCCATTCCTGCCGTAACAAACAACATACGGGTATTGTCCTCTAAAAATACTTTTACTTCTTCAAGTGATTCAATGCAAGCTTGACGGCCTACATTTGGTTTGGATCCTGCTCCTCTTCCTTCTGTGAGTTCAGGTCCTAATTGGATTTTAGTTGGAATTGGGCTTCCTTCCAATGCTTGAGCATCGGTGTTGCAAATGGCGAAATCAACCCCAACAATTCCTTGCTTGTACATGTAATTGACTGCATTATTTCCTGCTCCCCCTACTCCTATTACTTTGATTATTGATGGTTCGTCTTGTGGTAAATCGAATTTCATAACTGTGAATGTTTTGTGATTTGTGAAATAATTTAATGAATGTTCAAGTAATCCGTTTTTATAAATTGTTTATTTTGCTAATTTTTATTTAAAGTCGTTGTCTGGTTCTGCCTCAAAGAAGTTTTTAATTCCTTCTGTCATTTTTTGTAGAAACCCTACTTGTTCCGCTTCAATTTCTTCGGTTACTTCATCAACTACTTTTTTCACTTCTTCTGCTGCAGCTGCTTTTTCATCAATAATTACTGAATTTCTCAATCCATCTAACAACAAGCCTACAGAAGTTGAGTATTCTGGACTTGCCATTTCTTTTGGATAACCGTGTGCCAAAAATTCTGTCGGCAAACCAATACGGGTATTAATACCTGTATAAAATTCCATCAACTCTGCTAAGTGATTCATCTTTGCACCTCCACCTGTCAATACAATTCCTCCAATCAACTTACTTGTCAATCCTGATTTGTTTATTTCTAACATAACGTAGTCGATAATTTCTTCTGTACGCGCCTGGATAATCCGTGACAAGTTTCTTTCAGAAATTTCTTTAGGCTCATGACCTTTAAGACTAGTGATAGTAATCATTCGGTCTTCTACAATTTTTTCTGTAAAAGCAGAACCAAATCTTACTTTCAACTTCTCCGCTTTGTCTTCCATTACATGGCACCCGATCTTGATATCTTTTGTAATTGCGTTTCCACCAAAAGGAATCATTCCAGTATGACGGATAATTCCATCTAAGTACACAGTGATGTCAGTCGTCCCGCCACCGATATCTACCAATGCAACTCCTGCATTTTTCTCATCTTCACTCAACACTGAAGTCGCGGAAGCAATTTGTTCCAAAGTAATTTTGTCGACATCTAATCCTACTTTCTCAACACATCTCTTCAAGTTATTAGAAGCTGCAATCTGTCCTGTAATGATATAAAAATCAGCTTCTAATCGAATTCCTGACATTCCGATTGGATCCAGAATTCCTTGTTCGTTGTCAACTGTAAACTGTTGTGGCAACACATGCAAGATTTTTTCTCCTGGCTCTAGACGTAAGCGATGCATGTCTTTAATTAATTGCTGGATGTCTTTGTCAGAAATTTCAGACAATTGATCTTCACGCGTCATGGTGTTGTGCTGTGAAAAGCTTTTGATGTGCTGTCCTGAAATAGATGCCAACACACTGTTTACATCAATTCCAGCCAACTTGCTAACCATTTGAGTCGATGAAGAAATGGCATTGACCGTTTTGTCAATATTAGAAACGATTCCTCTTAATACCCCATTGGATGGCGTACTATTGAATCCCAATATTTCTAATTTCCCAAATTCATTCAATCGGCCAGCAACCGTACAAACTTTAGTAGTTCCAATGTCAAGGGCGACTAGTGTAGTTGTCTTCATAGTAATAAGTCCTTTTAGTGAATTGTGATATTTTAGTTTCAAAACATTAAGCAAGGTTCTTAGTGTTTTAAATTGTGAATTTCTTTTTTTAATCCAAATTTTCTGCTACATAATTTCTTTCCGCTTTTTTGCAAACGACTTGTCCCTTAAATCTCAAGTCAATTCGCTTATATTTGGTCCAGCCTTCATACGGCATTCCTTCTTTGTAGAAAGTTTTTAATCTAAATAATTTATCATCAACATTTTCATAAAATCCAAATACGATTTTTTGTTTTCCCACTTTTGGGATGAGTACGTAACCAGATTGTTTAGAAACATATATTTGTTCAATCAAACTTGTCAAAAAAGCATCTTCTCTAATTTTCGTACTCAATAAGTGAAGGTCTTTAATTACGTGTTCTTTCTGCTCCAAGAATCCCGGATTGAATGCTGGAATATTACCAGTGGCCACCATCAATCTTGCGGTATAATGATTGGAGACCGGAATTTTGCCACCCCATTCATCTAGATAGTAGGAAGCTCCTTTGTTGTCGATCAATCGCAATACCGGTTTATTTTGAGTAACAATGATGTTTACTGTATTTCTTGCGTTGACAAATACATCTGCATTTTTGATAAATTCATTTTCTTCTAAAGCTTTCTCTACTCTATCGACATATAATTCACCAATTGGAATTCCAACTAAGTCTCTTCCAAATTTTCTTTCAATAAAAGTTTCGACATCCAACTTATTGATCAAATTTTCACTTCCTTCGATTTCATTGATTAAAATATTAACCTCTTTTGTAAAACTACTGTTACGTTTACTGATACCTGACACGATCAAGCCAAACAAGAATAGCATGAGCACAAGCCCTCCAATTCTTTTAAGCATTTTTTGTGTATCAAGTTGTTCCATAATTTTTGCGTAATAGTTGTTTAATCGGTTTTACAAATGTGTTGATATCGCCAGCGCCTAGTGTCAGAATTACTTCTAATTCGTTTGTTTGCACTTTCTCTTTTAACACCGCCATCAAATCTTTTTTCGAGGCACGGTATTTCGTTTTCTTTTTAATCTTTTCAAAAATAATATCCGAGGTAACTCCTTTAATAGGTAATTCTCTTGCCGGATAAATATCCATTAAAATGATTTCATCTAGTTGGTTGAGCTCTTTTGCAAAACCTTTTACAAAGTCTTTCGTTCTGG
Source organism: uncultured Saprospiraceae bacterium (assembly GCA_937928575.1). GTDB lineage: Bacteria > Bacteroidota > Bacteroidia > Chitinophagales > Saprospiraceae > CALDGQ01. The sequence goes on from CALFWW010000036.1 coordinate 39,203, forward strand.
AGTAGAGATGCGGTTGAAAAATTCCCGTTATTTTTTTGTTAGTAAATAATTCTTTTGCTGCTCCTATCGCTGCTTTTAATTCTGTCGGATGATGTGCGTAGTCATCAACATAAACTACTTTTTCATTCCGATAGACCATTTCAAATCTGCGTTGAATTCCTTTGAAGGAACCTAATGCTTTTTTAATCGCCGCTGGTTTGACACCTAGTTGAAGGGCAACGCCGATTGCAGCAGTTGCATTTTCAATGTTATGTCGCCCTGGCAATGTAAAGCGGATATCATTTATTTTATGATGAGCGTTGGTGTAGTCGAAAACAAAGTAACCATCCTCGACTCTTATTTTTCTTGCTTTTCCAGTGCCTCGATTGACACCGTAAGTTTCACATTCAAACCCAGAATTTTTGGAAGTAATTTTAGTGAAGTTTTTTTCCAAACCGAATTTGAAATAAATGCTTCCTCCTTTTTTTACTCCTTTAAGAAACTTAGCAAATCCTGTTTTCAACATTTTTTCATGGCTACCATAAATATCTAAATGGTCGGCATCCAATGAAGTCAATATTGCAATATCAGGATTCAAATGAAGAAAAGAACGGTCATATTCATCTGCTTCGACTACAACCCAATCACTTTTCCCGCCGATGTAATTCGATTTGAAATTGTTTGCAATGCCACCCATGAAAGCAGTACAATGCACGCCTCCCTTGCGAAGTAAGTAAGCTAACAAGGTGCTTGTGGTTGTCTTGCCATGTGTTCCTGCAACTGCAATCGTTTTCTTTTCGCGACTAATCATTCCGAGCACTTCCGCTCGCTTCATCAAAGGTTTTCCCTTTTTCATCAAAAACTGTAATTCGAGATGGTCGTTAGGGATGGCCGGTGTATAAATGATTAAGTCTACATCTTTTGGAATTTTTTTGATGTTCTCATCATAATGTATTTCAATTCCTTCTTTAACCAACTTTTTGGTCAGGACCGTTTCTGTTTTATCATATCCAGAAACCTTCTTGTTATTTTCGTTGAAGTATCGAGCCAAGGCACTCATTCCGATTCCGCCTATTCCTATAAAATAAATCGTTTGGAGTTTCGATAACTTCATTGTTTTACTTTAGTTCTATATCAATTACAAGTGCAACTCTATATTAATTAAACAATATATTTACTGTTTCACTCCAATTTAAATAATTATCTGCGCTATTGGATCCCTAATTTTTTTCCAAGGAATCTCGTTCTTTTTTCTTTTGGCATTGGCCCAAAAGAAACAAAAACCCTAGGTCTATAAACTCCTCCCTCAGACATATAGACCCGCCTCCCGCTTCAAAATCCTACTTTTGGTTTTACTTTTTGCTCAAATAAAACTATCAAACTGGATACGAAAATTTTATTACTACTATCTGATAAATTTTAAAATTTAAAGCAGTCACTTATACTTTTACGTTAACCAACTTTAATCAATATAGAACTTTACTTTTTTGTCAACTTTAAAACTTCGTCTGCAATGGTTTCTGCAGCATTCGGTGTTCTGAAAGTCAATATATTTTCACGCAAACTTTTTTGCTTCTTTTCATCTTTTAAAACTTCAATCGCTGAAGTGATGATTTGTTCTGTTGCATCTTTGTCAGCAACTAAAATGGCTGCATTTTTTTCGACCAGTGCTTTTGCATTAACCGTCTGGTGATCTTCCGCAACATTGGGTGATGGAATTAAAATCGTTGGCATTCCAACCATTGCTAATTCTCCAATTGTCAAGGCACCCGCTCTACATACTACTATATCTGCCATCAAATATGCTAAATCCATTCGGTCTATAAAAGCACTTATTTTGACGTTGGGCAAATTCGCAGTCTCACAATTTTGAAATCTTTCGATATATAACTTGCCTGCTTGCCACAATATTTGCACGTCTGGATTATTTTTCAAATTTTCTGTATTGGCAGCCATTGCTTCGTTTAGCGATTTGGCTCCTAAACTACCACCTACAATGATGATTGTTTTTTTGTTTTCATCCAATCCGAAATGCTGTATGCCTACTTCCCTTGTTCCATTTAGATTTACAATATCCGCTCTTACCGGATTTCCAGTCATCACTAATTTGCTATTGCTAAAGAAGCGTTCCATCTTTGGGAAAGCGACACAAATCACATCGGTGCGTTTCGCCAACAGCTTGTTAGTTAAACCTGCATAAGAATTCTGTTCATTGATCAATGTCGGAATTCCTTTTCTACTTGCTACTGCCAATGTCGGTCCACTTGCAAATCCTCCTACTCCAACTACCACATCTGGTTTGAATTTTCGGATGATTGAATTGGCTTTAAAAATGCTGCTGATTAATTTCAAAGGAAAAGTTAGGTTTCTCAAAATTTCTTTTCTGTGAAGACCACTTATCCATAAACCCTCAATTGGGTATCCCGCTTTCGGGACTTTTTCCATTTCAATTTTTCCTTGTGCACCGACAAAAAGGATGTCAATATTGGAGACCTTTTTTTTCAGTGCGTTGGCGATGGCAATTGCAGGAAATATATGTCCACCACTACCACCTCCGCTTATGATTACTTTTAATCTTTTTTCTGTATTTAATGTTGCAGCCACTTTGTTAGGCTTTTTCTATAAATCTACTAACACTCAATATGATTCCAAATGCGATGCTCGAAAACAAGATGGACGTTCCTCCCATACTGATCATCGGCAAAGTCAATCCGGTCACTGGCACTAAGTTGACAGATACTGCCATATTTGCCAAAGCTTGTAACACAATATTCAAGGAGATTCCTAATGCTACCATTGCACCGAATGTTTTTGCACTTTTTGTAACCATACGTACACATCTAAAAAACAAGAGTACATATAATCCCAGAATTCCCAATCCTCCTAATAGCAATCCGTATTCTTCAATAATAATTGCATAAACAAAATCTGAATAAGGTGCTGGCAAATAATTTCTTTGAATACTATTTCCAGGTCCTAATCCTGTCAATTCTCCTTGCGCAATCGCAATTTTTGATTGTGTCACTTGGTATCCTCCATCTGCACTGGTCATGAAATCTCTGAATCTTGTGATCCATGTTTCGACTCTGATTTCAGGAATAAATTCTCCTGCGATAATTAATCCTGCAAAAGCGACAATTCCTAAGAAGAATAAAAGGATGATGTATTTTGCATTTACTCTTCCCATGAACATCATCAAAATGGAAGTCGCGAATAATAATAATGCACTTGATAAATCCGCTGGTGCAATTAATAAACAGATAACCAACACCGGAAATATAATTGGCAAAAATGCACTTTTGAAATCTGCAATATATTCTTGTTTGGCTGAAATTGTTCTTGCTATAAAAATGATCAACGCCAACTTTGCAAATTCAGATGTCTGAAAAGTAATCGGCAATCCCGGCATTCCTATCCAACGTCTTGCATCATTTATTTCCAATCCAAATGCGAGGGTATAAACTAACAATGGAATTGCAATCACGACCATTATGGGTGCCAATTTGGAATAATTGATGTAATTCCAACTATAACAAACCCAAGTCAGGAATAAACCGAAACCAACCAACATCGTTTGCTTGATCAAATAAAATTCTGTGTTTCCTCCACGTTGCTCGTATGCAATGCGGCCTGTAGAACTGTAGACAACTAATATTGACACGACGGCAAGGATGATGACAATCGCCCAAACGACTTTGTCTCCTCTTAAACCTGTGAATATTTTATTACCTATTTCCATATATATTTCGCGACAAGTCGCATTTTTTTTAACACTTAGAGCACGTTGAGTTTTATTTTAACACATAGAGCACAATAGAAACATAGATGTACATAGCTCTTGTTTCGTGGATTTTTTAAACCGCAAAACCGCAAAATATCCAACCGTAAAACCGCAAAGGAAGAGTACGTGTCCTCTTGCGTATGCCCCGCGTATTTTACTTTTACATTTTGTGGTTTATCTGTTTTGCGGTTTTGCGGTTCTTTTGAATTTGCGGTTCCTTTTCAATTTTCAGTTCCTATATTATTTGCATTCTTTAATGCCAATACTTCTTTTTTAAATTCATCTCCTCGGTGTTCGTAATTATTGAAGAGATCGAAACTTGCGCAAGCTGGAGATAATAAAACCGTTTCTCCTTTTTTTGCAAATCCCCAACCATACGCTACTGCTTCTTTTGTATTCTGCGTTTCTTTAATCGGTATATTCAAATGAGCAAATGCGTTTTTCAATTTCTCGTTATCAACTCCTAAACACACCATTGCTTTTACTTTCTTTCTGACTAAATCCATGATTTCGTTGTAATCATTTCCTTTGTCCACTCCACCAATTACTAACACTGTTTTTTCGTCCATCGCTTCTAGTGCACAATACACAGAATCTACGTTGGTTGCTTTGCTATCGTTGATGAAAGTGACTCCTTTAATCGTTGCTACTTTTTCCAAACGATGTGGCGCATTTTCAAATGTGTATAAACCTTGTTGGATAATATCCGGATCCACACCCATTCTCAAAACTGCTCGGACGGCACAATAAGCATTAAACATATTATGTGTTCCTGTAAGCCTACTTTTTTTCATGTCAAATACCAGTTGTTCGTTTACAACCAATTTTTTGTTTTGATGCATACGACTCGAAACCGGGACCGTCAGCTGAGTTAATAATCTATTTTCCAATTTTCTTTTTATGACTGCATCTTCCGCATTATAAATCAAAAGGTCGGTTCCATTTTGATTTTCGAAGATTCTCAGCTTTGAATCGGCATAGGTATCCAAATCATAGTTATACCGATCGAGATGATCTGGGGTAATGTTTAATAACAATGCAATTTCAGATTTGAACTTTTTGATGTCATCCAATTGGAAACTGCTGATTTCTAAGACATAAATCTTAGCTGGTTTTTCTGTTAACAATTTGGCAAAACTAACACCGATATTTCCACCTAATTTGACATCCAGTCCAGCTTCTTTTAGGATATGAAAAATCAAACCAGTTGTGGTAGTTTTTCCATTACTTCCTGTAATCGCGATGATGGTTGCGTCGGTATGGCGGCTTGCAAATTCAATTTCAGAAATCACTTCCATTCCTTTTTCGTGTACTGCTTTTATTAAAGGAGCTTTGTTTGGAATGCCAGGACTTTTGATGATTAAATCAGCATCGAAGATTTTTTCTTTCGTATGTTTCCCTTCTTCGAATTCGATGTTATTTTCATTCAATGTTGTTTTGAATGCATCGTTAATTTTCCCCATATCTGAAACGAAAACTTCATACTTTAACTGCTTGCCGAGCAACGCTGCTCCTACTCCACTTTTACCCGCACCAAGTATTGCTATTTTCATTTCTTAAATAATTTCAAAGTTGAATTACCTTACTTTTAAGGTGATTATTGTAATAACTGCTAACATGATACCTACGATCCAGAATCTGGTCACGATTTTGGCTTCATGTAAGCCTTTTTTTTGATAATGATGGTGCAATGGAGACATTAAAAATATTCTTCTTCCTGCTCCGTACTTCTTTTTCGTGTATTTGAAGTAACTCACTTGCATGACGACTGATAAACTTTCTACCAGAAAAATGCCACACAAAATCGGTATCAATAATTCTTTTCTCAATAAAATCGCCAGTGCTGCGATGATTCCTCCGATGGTCAAACTTCCCGTGTCTCCCATAAATATCTGCGCCGGATAAGAATTAAACCATAAAAATCCAATGCATGCTCCAAGGAAACAAGCGGAAAAAATCACCAATTCTTCAGAGCCGGGCAAATAAAGAATATCCAGATAATCGGCGGCAACGGTGTTTCCTGAAACGTATGCTAGTATTCCTAAGGTCGCACCGATTATCGCTGATACTCCGGTTGCCAATCCATCAATTCCATCTGTCAAATTCGCAGCATTTGAAACTGCCGTGACAATAAAAATAATGATTGGAATAAAGATCAACCAAACCAAACTTCTATTTGAAAATGGCTCTGCGTAATCTAAAACACTGTCTTTCAAAAATGGGACATTGGTAATTGGTTCTTTTACATATGCGTATAAATTCACCACTTCTTTGTCGTTGATTTCTTCTTTAACATCACGCGTCTCTACAATGTTGTATTCTTTTTCTAAATCAACACTATACGGCAATCTCACAACCACTTCATCACTCATCAACATGGTCATACCGACAATTAGACCTAACCCAACTTGTCCTAATATTTTGAACCTACCTTTGAGGCCCTTTTTATCTTTCTTAAAAACTTTGATATAATCATCTACGAATCCGATAATTCCCATCCAAGTTGTTGCTAAAATCATTAACAATATATATACATTGTCCAATTTTGCTAACAATAAACATGGGATGATGGTCGCCATGATGATAATCACACCACCCATTGTTGGTGTTCCTTCTTTTTCTTTTTGTCCTGCCAATCCTAGATCTCTAATCGACTCGCCTATTTGTAGTCTTTTGAGAAATTGGATAATTCTTTCTCCAAACAAAAATGAAATCACTAAAGATAAAATAATCGCTAATGCAGCTCTGAATGTTATGAATTCAAATACTCCTGGGAAATTAAATGCTTCTTCTAAATATTTGAATAAATAGTATAGCACGCTGTGATTTTGATTTTCGTTTTGTTTCAAAAAAAGGTAGAATGCAGCGAGTATATTTTAACGACTGTAAATAAAATTTTCCCCGCCGCAGACTACCAAGTGAATCTGAGAATTACAATGCGGGTCGAAACCCTCCCAAATTCAGCTATTGCAGTTGTCTTTTTAATTCTTCTTTATCATCAAATGGAGTCTTTACTCCGTTGATTTCTTGATATTTTTCGTGACCTTTTCCGGCCACTAATATGATGTCTCCATCTTGTGCCAATCGACAAGCTGTTTTGATGGCTTCTTTTCGATTGGTGATTGAGATTGTTTTTCCTTTGTCTTCAATTGGTACTCCTGCTTCCATTTCTTCAATGATCGAATCCGCATTTTCTGTTCTTGGATTGTCGGAAGTAAAAATAACTGTGGTTGAATAAGCCGTTGCTTTTCGTGCCATTATCGGTCGTTTTGCTTTGTCTCGATCACCACCACAACCTACTACTGTGATCAATCTGGTGGTCGGTTGTCTAAATTTCAAAATCGTTGTCAACACTTTTTCCAATGCATCCGGTGTATGTGCATAATCAACGATACCGATTAAGTTTCTTTTTCTGTTGATCACATAATCGAATCTTCCTTCCGCTGTATGCAATGAACTCATGTGTGTCAACACTTCCATTTTATCTGCCCCTAATTTCAAGGCAGCAGCGTAAACTGCTAACAAGTTGTACGCATTGAATTCTCCAATTAATCTTGAGAAAAATTCAACACCATCAAGTTCAAGATGCAAGCCAGTAATGTTGTTGTCCAAAATCTTGGCTTTGTAATCTGTCAAAGTTTGCAAACTGTAATAGAAAATGTTTGCTTTCGAATTTTGAACCATGACTCCACCATTTTTGTCGTCTTTGTTGGTGATGACAAAAGTGTTTTTGTTGAGGTTGTCAAACAGTTGCTTTTTTGCATTTAGATAAGATTTAAAATCTTTGTGATAGTCTAAATGATCATGTGTCAAGTTGGTAAAAATGGCTCCACTGAATTCAATTCCTTCGACTCTCTTTTGATCTAGTGCATGAGAACTGACTTCCATGAAAGCATATTCGCAACCCGCTTCCACCATTTCTGCTAAAAGTTGGTTTAACTTCAATGCGTCTGGTGTGGTATGCGTTGCTGCAATTACCTTGTTATTAATTCGATTTTCAATCGTTGACAAAAGACCAACTTTCTGGTCCATGCTTTTGTATAAGTTGAATAGCAATGTTGCTATTGTTGTTTTTCCATTGGTGCCGGTGATGCCGACAAGTTTTAATTTTTTGGATGGATGGTTGTAATAATTTCCAGCCAGTTGACCCAACACTTTTGCGGTGTCTTGTACTTTCAAGTAAGTGACCTCACTTATTATTTCTACTGGCAAATTTTCACAAACAATGACGTTCGCTCCATTTTTGATTGCTTTCGAAATAAAGTGATGTCCATCGACTTCAGCTCCTTTGATTGCAACAAACAAATCTTCACTTTCAATAACTCGAGAATCAAAAGCGATTCTGTTGAATTGTTTGTCTCTGTTGCCGATGGACTCACTTATCAAAATCCCTGCTAATATGTTTTCCAGGTTATGCAAAACATAAAGTGTTTAATAGTGTGAGCAGGTATTTTTTAATCATTAGCATTGAAAGAACATTATATAAACTCAGTAAATCAAGTACCATGATTTACTTAATCAACTCAATTTTAATTTAATCGTTTGCCCTTTTGCTCTAGTCCCTGGATTAATAGATTGTGCAGAAACTTTTCCGTTTCCGATGACGATCACATCCAATCCTTTGTTTTCTAAAATATATAGGGCATCTCTCAATCCCATTCCTTTCACGTTTGGAATTTCATTTTTTTCTGTAATCACTCTGGTCAATAAACTGATCGAATCATTCATCGCCTGAGAATAAGTCCATTCCGTATCTGGATTGTTATAATAAGGCAAATCCAGGTGATTATAAATGGAGATAAAATCTTCTCTGGCGCCAACTTCTTTTGTTGGTAATTCGTAATTTTCCAAAGCAATTGGTGGTGCTTCATTTAGTGATGGATGTAACTCCATTTTCAGTGAGTAACATTTTTCCGCGATTTCTTTAAATACCGGTCCTGCAACTTCACCTCCATATATTCCATTGTCTTTAGGTTCGATGACTACGACTATGCAAGAATATTTTGGTGCTTCGGCCGGAAAGTATCCAACGAATGAGGCATTGTAAGTCGTCTGAACATTTTCTTTTGCATAATCCACCTGTGCGGTTCCTGTTTTTCCTGCAAATCGAAATCTTTCTGATTGCAATGCTTTTGCAGTACCTCTTTCTACCACTCCTTCTAACAATGATTGCGCGGCTTTGATTGTGTGGGGAGAGGCAATAGCTTTTTTAACCACTTTAGGTTTAAATTCCTGTACAATTGAACCGTTGCTTTGTAAACTAGCAACCACATATGGCTTCATCATTTGTCCATCATTAGCTACTGAATTATAAAAATTCAAAATTTGCAAAGGGGTTAATAACACTTCATACCCGATGGACATCCATGGAATGGTTACCCCACTCCAATTGTTATTTTTATTTTCAGGATTTTTAATTCTTGGGTGTAATTCTCCTTGGATTTCGATACCAGTTGGAATATCAAGATTCATATCCTGGAGTCTACTGTAAAATCTTTTTGCTCTATTTTTAGGGCCGTAGAAAGTTTGCGCTAATTTTGCGATACCTACATTTGAAGACATTTCAAAAGCATTTCTAATTGACGTCGATCTCATGTTATGATAAAACGCGTCTTTCATTTCTTCTTTGTAAAACATCATTTTACCACCTTCCAAATCTATGGAGTCTCCCAATTCAATTACCTGATCTTCCAATAAAGACATCATTGTTGCCAATTTGAAAGTAGAACCTGGTTCGATTAGAGAACCGATTGCATGATTGTATCTTTCCCAGATTTTCCCATCTTCGGTACGACCCAAATTGGCAATTGCTCTGATTGCGCCGGTTTTCACTTCCATGACGATGGCCGTACCACCAGCGGCATTGTGATGATTGACTGCTTTGAATAATGCATCTTGTGTTACATCTTGCAAGTTGATATCAATAGTGGTCTGAAGATCAGAACCATTTTTTGGTTGAATTTCTGACAAATCATTGACGGGTATGTAGATATTTTTCACTCGTTGCATGAGTTGCTTACCTTGCGTTCCTGCCAATTGTTTGTCGAAATAACCTTCCAGTCCGACTGGTTTTGCGGTCTCTCGTACATATCCAATTGTGCGATGTGCTAATAATCCGTATGGACGTTTTCTTTCTGCATGTTGTTCAACAATCAACCCACCTCGATGTCTTCCTAAATTGAAGAGTGGAAATTTTTTGATCCGTTGCATTAATTCGAAGTCGACATTTTTTCTAATCAGTAGATAACGTTGTCCATCTGCTCTTTTACTGTTCAACTCGTTCCACCAACCACCAACCGTGAATCGGTCATCTACATATGTTGCGATGCAGTAAGCAAGGGAATCGACATTTGCTTCAAAGTCTTCATCAGTACTTGTGACAAGATCCATCCGTATTTCAAAGAACGGTAGTGAGGTTGCTAAGAGGCTTCCGTCTTCCGCCAATATATTTCCTCGTTGTGCTTCGACATCTCTATACTTCATATAGAGTTCGTCGCCTTTCTTTCTCCACTGCTCCCCATCGGTTACATTAATTTTAAAAGCTGCAAAAAAAATGACTGCTGCCAAAAAGACTACACCTAATAACACGGTGTATACTCTAATCAGAACTTCATTTTTTACGTTTATCATTGCTGGCTTTTGGTTTAGTAACGACTATTTTTTTTGGTTGTTTAGTTTGAATTTTCAAATCAATCTCTTGTACATTTTTCACCACTTCAGAATGCTTGTTGCTATACATCAAGTCTGTTTGTATGGTCATATAGTGCCATCGGAGTTGTTTGAGTTGTTCTTGTTTTATCTTAATTTCCCGGATTTTTTTCAGTGCGTAGTGCGAGTTTGCTATGTACACGGTGCACAACATTCCGAGGAAAATAATAAAGGGTAAATTTTTCAAAAACACCTTTGCACTCCAACCACTAAAATGCATGTAATCAGTGATCTTCCGTTTTTCCGCCATGATGACTTTATTTCGCTAACACATTATTAGTGTGCTAACTGTTAGATTTTGTAAACTGTTTTTGGGCAATTCTCATTTTCGCTGATCGAGAGCGAGGATTACTATTCACTTCCTCAGGTGTTGGAACTTTTGCTTTTTTTGTGATCACCTTAAACGGTCTGTGAATATTCCCGTAAAAATCTTTTTCTTGTTGTCCTTCGAAATTTCCAGTCTTAAAAAAGTTTTTGACTAATCGATCTTCGATGGAATGATAGGAAATAATAACAATCAACCCACCTTCATTTAAAACGGACAATGAATCTGTCAAAAAATCTTTGAGTGCCGCCACTTCATCGTTGACTTCCATTCGTAATGCCTGAAAGACACAAGACAAATAGCGGTTTCTATTTCCGCGTACCCAAGGATCAATGGTTCTGATGAATTCATTAATCGTTTCCAGATCTTTGATACTTCTTTGTTCGACGATTGCTTGTGCGAGTGATTTGGAGTTTCTGACCTCTCCGTACTTGCTGAAAATATTTTGTAATTCATCAGTTGTATAACTGTTTAAAATACTTCCGGCGGTTACTTCATCTTTTTGATTCATCCGCATATCTATTGCAGCATCGAATCGGTAAGAAAAACCTCGTTCAGCAGCGTTGATGTGATGAGAAGAAATACCTAAGTCGGCTAAAATCCCATCTACTCCATCGATCTGGTGTAATTTCAAAAAACGTTTCAGGTATCTGAAGTTGTGATTGATAAACAAAAAGCGATCGTCGTCGATTAAATTTTGCTTAACGTCTTCATCCTGATCAAATCCGATCAGTGAACCTTTGTCCCCTAACCGTTCTAATATTGCTCGTGAGTGTCCGCCTCCTCCGAAAGTTGCATCGAGATAAATTCCATTTTGCTTAATTTCTAATCCTTCGATGCTTTCTTTCAGTAATACTGGATTGTGGTACTCCATTTTTATTCTTTTGAGTTGTCGTCAAGTGGCTTGTTGTCAACCATAACTTCTTGACCCAACTTTTGGAAATCTTCCTGTGATCTGTTGATGACGAATGCTTCATATTTATCCGTATCCCAGATTTCAAATTGATCAAACAAGGCAAGAATTGCGATTTCTTTGGAGATGCCAGCGTATTCCACTAATTTTTTTGGAATTAGCAATCTGTTACCAGCATCCAACTTTACGGTACTTACTCCTCGCATAAACAACCTTGTAAAGTCTCTCGATTTACTATCAAACCGATTGAGTTGACGGAGTGCGGATAATTTTTCTTCCCAAACAGGTTTTGGAAATAAAATGATCTGCCCATCTTCTCCTCTATTCATGATAAATGTCTGATTATCAATTACTTTCAGTTGGTCAATCATCTCACCGGGTAATCGGACACGACTTTTCGCATCCACTTTGCAAGTGAATTCACCATAAAAATTGAAAGAATTGTTACCTTGTTCTATCATTTCTACTCAAAAATAGAACTTTTTCCCCACAAATTCCCACATTTTCCCACCTTGTGAAGATGTTTTTTTCCTACCTTATATGGTTTAAATTTTAAAAAACACTCATATTCAATGAGTTGAAGGAAAGTGATTTAAGTAAAAGTTGAATGGAAAAAGTTTTCCACATTTTGAACAAAGTCAATTTTAAGCAGATTTGCGATTGGACTTTTGGACAAAAAAAGGCTTCAAATGGGTTTTATACAGATTGAACCCCAAAATGGCGGTTATCTATGAGAAAAATTTATCGATATCTGCGTTGAAAAGCCCTGTCTGCTTGGCGCAGTCAGGCAGGCTCACCGTAACTAATATAAGGCTATGTTTACGTTTTTCGCCTTAATCTCAATAAATTTTTCCTCCATATAATAACCGCGATTTTAGAATACAATCTGTATTATCCTGTATAAAATGGTTGAATAAAGGTGGAATGTTAGGTGAATTGGATGAAATGTGGTGGGAAGTGGGAATTCATGGGAGGGGATACTTTTTCAAAGGAGGATGAGTACGTGAGGACGCGAGGACATGAGGCGCGCGGCAGTCAGAATTATTGGAGAATTGTGGCTGGATGAAGCAATTACTTCGAATAAACCCCTTTATTAAACAAAGTGCTGAACCGCATTTGTAAAACACCAAAGATAGCTTCACTAATAATACTCTTGTGCATTTTTGAAGTGCCTTCTACTCTATCGGTAAAAGTGATGGGTACTTCAACGATTTTGAAATTGTTTTGATAGGTCGCAAACTTCATTTCAATCTGGAAGGCGTATCCAACGAAACGTATTTTGGAGAGATCTAATTTTTCTAAAACTTTGCGAGTATAACAAACAAATCCCGCTGTCGGATCCATGATCGGCATCCAGGTAATCATACGCACATAAAAGGAAGCTCCTTTAGATAAGAAGACACGATCCCATGGCCAGTTTTCAAGTTTCCCACCTTTTACATACCTAGAACCTACAGACATGTCTCCATTTTGTTTGAGCAATCCTGTTTTCAACCGAATCAAATCAAGGGGATTGTGAGAGAAGTCTGCATCCATTTCAAAGAAGTAATTGAATCTTGGCATTTTTAATCCCCATTCGAAGCCAGCGATGTAAGCGGTACCGAGACCTTGCTTGCCTTTACGATTTAGGATGTGAAGTTTGTTGGGAAATTGCTGCTGAAGATTACTGACAATTTGAGCAGTTCCGTCAGGAGAATTATCGTCTACCACCAAAATTTCCACTTCCATCTCTAAAGAAAAAACCGTCTTGACGATGGCCGCAATATTCTCTTTTTCATTGTACGTTGGTATGATCACTAAACTGTCTGCCAATGCCTTATATTAAATAGGTTAAATTAGGATTTTCGACCACTAAAGGTATTAAGAATAAAATTAACATGTATTTGAATAAATATGAACGTAATGAATGACAAACAAGATTTTATAACGTTATTTGTATTAGTAAAAGACCTCAATTTCCTCAATATTAAGTATTTTACAAATTAATCACTAGTCTTTCTCCCAAATCACCCAACATTTAAAATAACACAATCATGAAATTAAGCCACACATTAATTGTGGGTTTGCTATGCTTTCTGCATTATCAAGCCTTTTCTCAAAATCTTAATCATATTGATACGACGCCACACAGATGTCATACCGATGAATATCATGCATTAAGGATGCAAGATTCAGATTTTGCCAACAAGTTTTCGACCATGCAAATGGAAGCATTGGCAGCGATTCAATCAGATCAAAAAATAAATTGTTCCAGCGGTGTCATAACGATACCAATTGCAGTACATTATAGTGGCAATGTAAACTCATCCAATATGGCCTGTCTTCAAGCAGCCGTGGAAGCACAAGTCCAAGTGATGAACGAAGATTTTGGTGCTTATAATGCGGATATTGAAAATTTCTGCACGATCGCGAGTGCCTGCCCGGGTGTTGATGCGAGCGCACTATCTACTGGAGCTTGTCTTCAATTTTGTTTGGCGACTCAAAACCATCCAACTTGTTCTGGATTGAGTAATGGAGCACCAGCAATTACAGTTGGACAATATACTTTTAATGGGGGTGCAGCTTGTTGGATTGGCTACCTCAATTTCTTTGTTACAGACGGAATTGGATTTTTAGGTCAAGCACCGCTTTTTGGTGGCGCTAATCCAAATGGAAACGGTGTACAAGTTGTTGCAAATGCGTTTGGAGGCCCTGGCTTTTCATGTACTTCTGGCACAGGAATCAATACAAGTGGAACTTACAATCTTGGAAGAACTGCCACACATGAAGTTGGACACTACTTAGGATTAGAACATGTTTTTGCAGGTTGTAATGGAGGTGATGGAATCGGTGATACTCCTTCTCAATCTACTCCAAACTATGGGTGCCCAACTTTTAATACTGGTTCTTGTACTTCAAGTGCTGAGAATTCATGCTCTACTACCGATTTCTTTTTCAACTACATGGACTATGTAGACGATGCATGCATGTATATGTTTACGGATGATCAAGCAACTTTGATGTACAATACCGCAGATCATAACAATTGGGCTACGAATACTTGTGCTACTGCAGATCAACCAAACTATGATCCTTTATATACTGGAGCTTGTGTTTCTGAACCGCCTGTTGCTGGTTTTCAAGTTTCAAGTTCATTGACTGTTTGCGAGAACAATCCAACCATCACTTTCGAAGATTTATCTCAATTTTTACCAAACAGTTATGACTGGAGTTTTTCAGGAGCTGGCGTAAGTCCTGCAACAAGTACGAGTCAAAATCCGACAGTGACGGTTTCAAGTTCAGGTACTTTGAGTGTATTTTTGGAAGTGGCAAATGGCGGGGGAACTAGTTCTACCTCACAAGACTTTGACGTAACTGTTTTACCAACGGGTCACCCTGATTGTCCGGCATGTATTAATGCATTAGTAGACGGTGGTTTTGAAAACGGAGCATGGACCGAGTTTTCTTCAAATGGTTACGAACTTGCAACAACGGATTTACCACTGAGTGGAAGTTACAGTGCCTATTTAGGAGGAGCTAGAAATGAGATAAGCATCATTTATCAAACAGTGACGATTCCTGCCAATGCGGCATCGGCAATCATGACTTATAGCTACCTTATCTCAACCACAGAAGGATGTGGAGGTCAAAGTAATGATGAAGGTGGGATTGCCGTGGATGATAATTTGGATGGTCAATTCAACACACTTACTACTATTGATATTTGTACCACGACCGATACTGGTGGTGCATGGATCACTTCGTCCTTTGATTTATCCGCTTATATCGGGATGACCATTCAAATTGGTTTTTATGCCAACACTAATGGGAATCAAGCAATTTCTGATTTTTATGTAGATGATGTGAATTTCGAAGTTTGTACAAGCGTAGCACTAGCAGTTGATCTTATTGACTTCAATGCTACTTCTTTGGACAAACAAATCGATGTTACTTGGACGACCGCAAATGAAGTAAACAACAAAGGTTTTGAATTATACAGAAGTATTGATCCTATCAATGGTTTTAAATTAATCGAAGCAATGGATGCAAAAGTAAATGGTGGTGATTACAAATTTGTTGATCAAAATGTGAGCGCTGGAATTACTTATTACTATCAATTACAACAATTAGATTACGAATCTACCAAGACCAATTTAGGTGTGGTATCTGCTGTTATTAAAACTGCTTATGAATTGGAAGTAACTCCGAATCCAGTAACAGATCAGTTAAATGTCCACTTTGCTACTGATGGAGAAATGAATATTACGATCGACATTTTGGATATTGTAGGAAAAGTAATTCTTTCTAAGGAAGTTGAAATCGATGGTAGCAATATGATTAATTTGGAGGTGAATCATTTACAAGATGGCGTTTACATTCTAAATGTTTCTTCTGATGGAATTCAATTGGAGAACACCAGATTTATGAAAAACTAATTTTCTAATATTGCTTTAACATTGTCTCGTTATTTTGTCTCTATCTACCTGATGCAAAAAATAGCGGTACAGGATTAAAAGAATGAAAAACTGAGTATCTACAAATGTTGGTACTCAGTTTTTTGATTTTATGGGTGCATATATTTTTGTCTACTTGAAACTGCTTGACAATATTTGTTAGCGTTTTTTTATTTTTTGTACATTTACCAATATGGAAAAAAGCGAAAGTTTTAATCTCGGATTTTGGATTCATGCACTCGTTACTTTGTTAGCATGGATTGGCCCTTTTCTCTTCAATTGGAAAGTCATGTTGGTTTGCTATCTCATTGTTTTCTTACAACATGTAGTGCTAGGAAAATGCTTGTTGAATGATACTCATGGGACTGCCGAGGAAGACCACAATACTTTTTACTCGCTTGTCTTTGAGTCATTGGGATTTCATCCTGACAAAAAAAGACTTCATTTTTTAGCGCGTAAAATTTTTGTTCCGGGGTTAGCACTTTTTACTGTTTTTTGGCAAGTGTATTTGGGATTTGTATCGTTGATTTTTTAGTGGTTCATGTCCCTACCAACTTCAGTGCAGCTTCGATAAGTGTATATCACAACTCCTCCAAAATCTGATCAGGAGTCACATAATGCTCCCCTCTTCCCAATGTCTTGGAAATAAGGATTTTCCTTGTCATTCTGAGCTTTCGCCATAGCGAAGATGTCGAAGAATCAAGGAAAGGTTAAAGCTGTACAAATTTCGACCTTGCGGAGAAATCTATCTCAATATTTGCCAAGAATTAATAATTTTAGCT